>CAXNEI010000029.1:0-8876 GCA_964201195.1 Gammaproteobacteria bacterium | reverse complement strand
GCACAACGGAGGTTATTAAGAAATAAATGAGCATGCGAAATTAGAAAATTATTCTGCGTTGATGCTGAGCGAAAAAATTCTACTGAATGACACTAAAGGAATAGGTCTATGTCGATATTTGCAAGGACGATGGTTAATCCGAGCCCGTGGCGTTCATTTTCATCTGCTATTCCAAGAAATACGGCTTCTCGTTTTCTGCCTACTATTCAATCTGCGCCTTCTCTGCGTTCTTATTCTGTGAAAAGCGTTTCTGTACAATGGGAAAAAATACGCATAATCACTCCTGAGGCCTCTCTTTATGTCAATTTTTTGCGTTCGGCTGAGTCTGCTTCTGCAGTGCCAGAAACTATTTTTCTCGATGCTTGTAGAGGTATTTCAATACTAGAATTCCAACGTATGTTAGCCGCTGCTGAACAAGTGTATTCGTTAAAATATGGTTTGCCTTTTCGTGGTAAACAGGGTGAGCCTAATGCCTATCCTGTGCTAGCGCCAGATCGATTGTTGGACTTAGATAAGCTGCCTAAAACAGTGATTAACCCCTTGACCGGTAAAGCACAAGATCGAGTGACTACAGGTTTGGAAGAATATTTAAAAAATTCGGGTGTAGTCAGTCTAACCGGTGGCAGAGTTTCTGAAATTCCCACTTACTATTTTTTTCGGCATGAAAATAGTTCAGCGCCGCTCGTGCAATTAACCAGTGGTGGTGTAATCCAGTCTGGTTTTTTGAGTGAACAAACTATTGGTTTGCGCATTTTTTTAATGGGTACGCCACTACCTTTTGGGGATAAAGAGCAGATGGCATTGGTGCCGGGAAATAAATTGGCCGCTTTTGCTAGTAAATTAGATGCGATAGAAAAGAAAATTAATCGGCGCGATCTCTCAGAGGAGGATCGAGCTATAGTGATGCAAGAAAAATTGAAAATAGAGTCTGATAAGAAAAATTATTTAAACAGTAAGGCAGTTAAGCAATTATTTGAACAGCAGCCACCTATTTATTGCGGCACTGCTTTGGGTAATCCTGATATGGAGCCTGCAGACGTTGATGCGCTACGCAAAGAAATTCAATGGTGGGGGCAAGTGTATAATACTCGTTTGATTCGGATGGATCCTAAAGATTACACTATTTTGTGGCGACTCTATGGTGATGTGGAAATTCCTGAAGGATTAGCCAATCGGGCAGAAAATGATATGCGTGCGGTACTGCAGGAGATTTGCTTGTTGCCGAAGGTAACGCAATTATTAATGGAGAAGTTAGCGCCGCATGCATCATCAATTAAAATTGATAATGTGTGTTTGGCTGATGTAATACGCGGATGGTCTGGCTATTCTACGGCGCAAAAATTAATGGAGTTGAAACGTTGGGGCGTTGCTATTTTTTGGCATGATGCAGCCTTCGCTGTATTAAAACAGGTATTAAATCAGTTTCAATTTCGTCTTACTGTGACAGGTCATAGTGCGGGCGGCACCGCAACCAATATGTTAGCTGCCTGTTTTCATCGCTTGGGATTGCAGGTTACGGAAGATTCAAAGTTAGTCGGTTTTGGTTCTACTTGTCCCCCAGCGGTTATGCATGCAGATACTGCGGCGTTTGCAGCAGAAAATCGATTGCTGAATATCATGATTGCTGGCGATCCTTACTCTATGCATAACTTGCATTGTCCTGAGGTCATGCCAGTTCCGCCAGAAACTGTATTAAATTTTAATTTGCCGAGAGAGGAAGATCAGAAGGTGTATCATGTGCTGCAGCCGCATTTGCCGGGTGCGTTCGCTAGTCTATTAAAAGATGAGGTGACCGCATTGCACTGTTTTAATCCGCCGGCATCTACCTGGCAGGATTCAAGAATTGCTTATATGACTATGCCCAAGGTAGAGATAAGCGATTTAAATACTCACTGCCACGTGAGTACGGCGATACCTTTTTGGGCGGCCAGATTAGAATCGCGGGCGCCTATGTATTGGCAGGGGCAATTTCAGCGAAGTTATTTAAAGCGGGCCTCTGTTTAAGGCGTTTTAATAATTTCGTAGCGACTGAATAATTCGTTGTTGAAATACACCACTAGATGTTTCACTTCTTGTTTGCTGTGGCCGCTGGGTTTGAGCGAATAGTAATAATGCCAGCGATCTGATTGCAGCGGACCTTCCAGTAATGGCGAACCTAATAAATAAATCACCTGCTTTTGTGTCATGCCTGGTTGCAGTTTTTTCAGTTGGGCTTCATCGATTTTATTGCCTTGCGCCAGTTCTATTTTATACACGCGGGGAAAATGAAAATTGCTGCAGGCTGAAAAAGCAACACAAGCGAGCAGGATAAATAATTGAACAGTGATTTTTTGCATAGTGGTTTGAATTACATTAAGGTGGGCGGTTCATTTCGGTGCCGTTCACATGATAGGTGGAAATATGCCGCTCAACAATCAAGATTTGCGTAAACATGGCCTTAAAGTCACTGGGCCTCGGTTGAAAATTTTATCGCTGTTAGAAAAAGCTGAGCCGCATCATATGAGTGCTGAAGATGTGTACAAAGCTTTATTGGCTTCTGATGAGGATATTGGATTAGCCACGGTATATCGCGTGTTAACGCAATTTGAAGCAGCGGGTTTGGTGCAGCGACACAATTTTGATGGTGGTTATTCTATTTTTGAATTGGCCAGCGATGAGCATCATGATCATATTGTGTGCATTGATTGCGGCCTAGTGCAGGAATTTCACAACGATACGATTGAGCAGCAACAAGAAGAAATTGCGCAAAAATTGGGATATCAGCTGCAAGATCACAGCCTATGTTTATACGGCCATTGTTTGAAAGCCGATTGCGAATATCGCAGCAAGCCTCTTGAAGCTTAGAGAAGAGACCCCATATTCCCGCCACTTTAAACAAATCCTCCTTATAGGAATTTTTTATGACGCAAGAAAAAGCCGATGTAGAAATCAACCTGTCTCCTGAGTCAGATGCTCAGCAAGATCATGGGCATCATCATCACCATGATGGCGAGCGCTGCGGCCACGACCATAGTCATGATGTGCATGATCATGGCGACGCGATGGATTTGTTAAATGCCATGGGCGCACATCAGCGTGTATTAGAGTTGGAGGCACAGTTAGCGCAAATGAAAGATGACAGTTTGCGTGCGTTGGCTGAAGCGCAGAATATTCGTCGTCGCTCCGAGCGCGATGTAGAAAATGCGCATCGGTTCGCTTTAGAAAAATTCGTTAATGCTTTGCTGCCGATTATGGATAGCTTAGAGCGCGGTTTGAGTTTAATTGCTAACGATGAAGCGCAGAAAACCAGCTATGAAGGCATGCAGCTGACCTTCAAAATGTTTGAAGAGACGTTGGCCAAATTTAATGTGGAAACCGTTTTCCCTGAAGGCGAGCCCTTCAATCCTGAGCTACATCAAGCCATGAGTATGCAGGAAAATAAAGCGATGGAGCCTAACTCGGTGTTAGCTGTGCTGCAGAAAGGTTATACCTTGCATGGACGATTAGTGCGGCCAGCAATGGTGATTGTTTCTAAATAACATATGTTGTAGGGGCACGGCATGCCGTGCCCCTACTTGAAATCCGTAAGACAAATTCCCATATAGGGGGCAACGATTTATCTTGGGCCAAGCGGCCAAAGGTAGATTGAATTTTTAAGACAAGAGAGAATTATTATGGCGACTAAAAAAGGCAGAATTATCGGAATCGATTTGGGTACCACCAACTCCTGCGTAGCAGTAATGGAAGGTGATAAACCAAAAGTGATTGAAAATAGCGAAGGCGATCGAACCACGCCTTCTATTATCGCTTATGCCAATGACGGCGAAGTATTAGTTGGGCAATCGGCCAAGCGTCAAGCAGTAACCAATCCGACTAATACCTTGTTCGCAGTGAAACGCTTGATTGGTCGTCGTTTTAAAGATGACGTAGTGCAAAAAGATATTTCCATGGTGCCCTACAAAATTATCGCTGCAGATAATGGCGATGCCTGGATTTCCGTGAAAGACGAAAAATTAGCACCGCCGCAAATTTCTGCGCAAGTGCTGAAGAAAATGAAAAAAACCGCAGAAGATTATTTAGGTGAGCCAGTGACCGAAGCGGTTATTACTGTGCCTGCTTACTTTAATGATTCACAACGTCAAGCGACTAAAGATGCCGGCCGCATCGCGGGCTTAGAAGTGAAGCGGATTATCAATGAGCCTACAGCAGCAGCTTTGGCTTACGGCATGGACAAAAAGCGTGGTGATTCCACAATCGTAGTTTACGATTTGGGTGGCGGTACTTTTGATATTTCTATTATTGAAATTGCAGAAGTGGACGGTGAGCATCAATTCGAAGTGTTGGCCACTAACGGAGATACTTTCCTTGGTGGTGAAGATTTCGATTTGCGTATTATTGATTTCTTGGCTGATGAATTTAAGAAAACTTCCGGCGTAGATTTGCACAACGATCCTTTAGCTTTGCAACGTCTGAAAGAAGCGGCAGAAAAAGCGAAGATTGAATTATCTTCCAGTCAGCAAACGGAAGTGAATTTACCTTACGTCACTGCGGATGCTTCTGGCCCTAAACATCTTCTGATTAAACTGACTCGTTCTAAGCTTGAGTCTTTGGTGGAAGATTTAGTCAATAAAAGTATTGAGCCTTGCCGTATTGCATTAAAAGATGCGGGCTTAGGTATCGAGAAAATTGACGATGTTATTTTGGTCGGCGGTCAGACGCGTATGCCGCTGGTTCAGCAAAAAGTGAAAGACTTTTTTGGCAAAGAGCCACGCAAAGATGTTAATCCGGATGAAGCAGTAGCTGTTGGTGCAGCGATTCAAGCAGCGGTATTGTCTGGTGAAGTAAAAGACGTTTTATTATTAGACGTTACGCCATTAACTTTGGGTATCGAAACCATGGGTGGTGTGATGACTGCGTTGATTGAGAAAAACACTACGATTCCTACTAAGGCATCGCAAGTATTTTCTACTGCAGACGACAATCAAACAGCAGTGACTGTGCATGTATTGCAAGGTGAGCGTAAACAAGCGGTGCACAATAAATCCTTGGGCCGATTTGATTTAGCTGATATTCCGCCGGCGCCACGTGGTATGCCGCAAGTGGAAGTGGCTTTTGATATTGATGCCAATGGTATTTTAAATGTATCAGCAAAAGACAAAGCGACCGGCAAGCAACAATCCATTGTGATTAAAGCTTCTAGCGGTTTATCCGATGCGGAAATCGAACAAATGCGTCGTGATGCTGAAATCAATGCAGAAGCGGATCGTGAATTTGAAGAAGTAGTGAAGGCGCGCAATACGGCTGATGGGATGATTCACGCAACCAAAAAAACTTTAGTAGATGCTAAAGATAAAATTTCTGATAGCGAGAAAGAAGCTATTGAAACCGCTATTGCTGAGTTAGAAGAAGTGCTCAAAGGCGGTGACAAAGCAGCCATCGAAGCAAAAACTGCGGCGCTGACAGAAGCTTCAGCCAAAATTGCTGAGAAATTATATGCTGAGCAAGCGGCAGCGGGCGGTGCCGAACAAGCGCAGGCCAGTAATGCCGATTCAGCTAACAGCGAAGGTGTAGTGGACGCAGAGTTTGAAGAGGTGGATAACAAGAAGAAATAATTATACTCTTCTTGCCAGCCAGTAGGGGCGCAATTCATTGCGCCCTTTTTCATTTGTGAAATAGGAATAGTTCATGTCGAAAAAAGATTTTTACGAAATCCTTGGTGTTAAGCGTGATGCTGACGAACAAGAGATAAAAAAAGCCTATCGTCGTTTGGCGATGAAGCATCATCCGGATCGTAATCAAGACGATAAAGATGCTGAGCACAAATTTAAAGAAGCCAAAGAAGCCTACGAAATATTATCCGACGAGCAAAAACGCGCAGCCTACGATCGCCATGGTCACGCGGCGTTTGAAGGTGCAGGCGGTGGCTCTGATTTTAATGGCGCCAATTTCTCCGATATTTTCGGCGATGTATTTGGTGATATTTTTGGTGGTCGTAGTGGCGGCGGCGGTGCGAGTCGTGGTGCTGATTTGCGTTATACCATGCAGATGGATTTAGAGGATGCGGTAAAAGGTAAGCAAGTAGAAATTCAAGTGCCCACCTTGGCCAGTTGTGAAACTTGCAAAGGTAGTGGTGCAAAAGCCGGTGCTCAACCAGTGAGTTGCGGTACCTGTCATGGCGCTGGTCAAGTGCGGATGCAGCAAGGATTTTTCTCCGTGCAGCAAACCTGTCCTGCCTGTCGTGGTCGCGGTCAAACCATTAAAGATCCTTGTACTTCTTGTCGCGGTCAGGGTCGTATAGAAAAGAAAAAAACCTTATCGGTAAAAATTCCAGCTGGAGTGGATACTGGTGATCGGATTCGGTTAGCGGGTGAAGGCGAGGCAGGCACTCGAGGTGCACCAGCAGGTGATTTATATGTTCAAGTCGCCGTACGCGAGCATAAATTATTTAAACGCGAAGGAGCAGATCTCTATTGCGAAGCGCCCATTAGTTTTGTTGATGCGGCAGTGGGCGGGGAATTAGAAGTGCCTACTTTGACTGGTCGCGTAAAATTAAAAGTGCCAGCGGAAACACAAACGGATAAAATATTCCGCCTGCGGGGTAAAGGTGTGGCACCAGTGCGTGGTGGCTCAGTCGGAGATTTGCTCTGTCGCGTGGTGGTGGAAACGCCAGTGAATTTAACTAAGCAGCAAAAAGAAATGCTGCAAAACTTTCAGGCTTCCTTGCAAGAAAATTCGCGCAAGCAGTCGCCTAAATTTGCTTCTTGGTTTGATGGGGTGAAGAAGTTTTTTGAAGAAATGAAATTTTAGCAAGCGAGAAAATCTATGACTCGAATAGCAATTGTTGGCGCCGCTGGTCGAATGGGTCGCACTTTAATTGAAGCAGTATCACAATCGAAAGATACCCAATTAACTGCGGTGATTGAAAAGCCGGGCAGTGCTTTTATTGGTATGGATGCAGGCACCTTGATTGGTCAAGATCCATTAGGCGTCCTCTTAACGGATCAGTTAGCTGCCGTAACGGATCGCTTTGATGTATTAATTGATTTTACTGTACCGGAAGTGACACTGAAAAATTTAGCGGTTTGCGCGCAAGCCGGTAAAAAAATGGTGATTGGTACTACGGGATTTAATGCCGAGCAAAACCAACAAATTGCTGCCATCGCACAACGTACTGCATTGGTTTACGCGCCTAACATGAGTGTCGGCGTGAATTTATGTTTTAAATTAGCTGAAATTGCCGCAAAAATTTTAGGTGAAACAGCAGACATAGAAATTATCGAAGCTCATCACCGACATAAAATTGATGCGCCTTCCGGCACCGCGTTGGAATTAGGTCGTCGCGTTGCAAAAGTATTAGATCGTGATTTAGCAACTTGCGCTGTTTATGGTCGTGAAGGCCGCACCGGTGCGCGTGAACAAAAAACCATTGGCTTTGAAACCATTCGCGCTGGCGATATTGTCGGTGATCATACGGTAATGTTTGCTTGCGAAGGTGAGCGCGTCGAAATTACTCATAAAGCCAGTAGTCGAATGAATTTTGCTCGTGGTGCTGTGCGTGCAGCACATTGGTTAGCCGATAAACGCTTAGGCTCGTTTAATATGATGGATGTGTTGGGTTTATAGGATAACGCTATGACAATCTCGCATGATGTTTCCACCACTCCGCAACATGCGATCGAAATTAAACTCAATCAAGTTCAACAGCTATTTGACTCTCACGATCCCGCGCCATTTCGAGAGCGGGATCTCGACAAAAAAGCCGAAGACTATATTGTTGAATCATTTAAAGCGCTGAAAACCACCGCGCCCATTCAATTAATTATTCACCTGCCCGAAAATCAAATTCTTCCACATACCGAATTAGAGCTGATTCAAGCGATTCGACATCATTTCACCTTGCAAGCAAATTTTACGCGCAGAAAAATTACTGACTTATTAACACAAGGCCAATGGTTTTTTCTGACGGGCATAGTGTTCTTAGCTGTGTGTACTTATTTTGCTTATTATTTGCTGCATTTCACCGATGCGATATTAAAACACACGCTTGGTGAGGGCTTAAATATTATTGGTTGGGTGGCTATGTGGAAACCCATCGAGATTTTTCTTTATGATTGGCGGCCCTTGCGTGTATTATATAAATGCTATCGGTCGCTCAGTGAAATAGAAATTCATTTAATCTCGGTGAATAATTAAAGGAAATTTATGATATCTGATCAACAGCCTGCCAATTACCGCATTCAATTTTTCGGTGCTACGCAAGAAGTCACCGGCTCTTGTCATTGTCTCACCTACCCTGGCACAGAGGGCGCGCATAATAAAAAAATTCTACTCGATTGTGGAATGCGTCAAGGCGGCGGTAAAACTTTTGTTCGCTTGGCAGAGGAGCAATTTCCTTTTAATCCGAAAGAAATTGATGCGGTGATTTTATCCCATGCGCATTTAGATCATTCCGGCATGTTGCCACGTCTGGTGAAAGAAGGATTTTCTGGCCCTATTTATTGCACGCCAGAAACCAAAAGCCTATTAAAAATATTATTAGAAGATGCGGCACATTTATATTTCAACGATATTGCTTATGAAAACATGCGCCATACTCGCTCTGGCGGCCCACTCATCACGTCATGCTATTCGGCAGAAGATGTGCAGCGGGTTTTAGTTTTATGCAAAGCCATGCCCTATGAAGCGCCTTTCACTTTGAGTGATGGTATTGTGGTGACCTTGCATGATGCTGGGCATATTTTGGGCTCAGCTATTGTGGAAGTGCAGTGTATTCACGAGCAAGAAACTAAAAAATTAGTTTTCTCTGGTGATTTGGGGAGCTCAGATTCTGCCTTAATGATTGCGCCAGCCGTGATGGAAAATGCTGATGTGGTGCTGATGGAAGGCACTTATGGTAA
>CAXNEI010000028.1:0-8897 GCA_964201195.1 Gammaproteobacteria bacterium | reverse complement strand
AATAGCGATGGCGATAATAAAAAGAATGGCTAATTTGAAGTTAAACATAAAATTTATCAAACTCCCCCTAACCCCCTCTTCATCTGAAGAGGGGGGAAAATAAAGCAAACCCCCCTCTTTTTTAAAGAGGGGGCAGGGGGAGTTAAATTCATCACTGGGTATCTTGAAGCGTGATCGCTGCATCCAATTGCTTCTGCAACTGCACAAGTTGTTGACGCAACCTATGCACCTTGAACGCATCAGCAATGCCAGGCAAAAAGCCTATGGCAAAACCAACCAAACTACCTACGGCAAAAACACCCGCTAGCGCTTTACCCAAACTAATATCAGCAATACTACCAAACAGGGTAACGATGGTAACGGAAGCTTGATTCTGCAGAAAGAAAACCAATAAACCGGTCGATAAAATTAACAGTAAAAGCAGGGAGAGCAGAAATTTTGCTCGACGCATAGTTATTCTCCACGCCGCATAGCCGCATTAACGCGATCACGTAAATCTTTGCCGGGTTTGAAATGAGGCACATACTTGCCTTGCAGCCTAACTGAATTGCCTGTTTTAGGATTACGCCCCACACGTGGCGCTCGGTAATGCAGAGAAAAACTACCAAATCCTCTGATCTCAATCCGTCGTCCATTAGATAAGGAATCTGATAGCGCAGCTAAAATAGCTTTAATCGCCAAATCCACATCGCGCGCAGATAAATCTCTTTGCTTATCTATGACACGCTCAATGAGCTCGGATTTTGTGATGGACATTCCTTCTTCCTTTCATTTTTGCTCCCTCCCCCTTTAGCAAGGAGGAGGGGAAAACAAAAAAAACTACTCGCTACTACCACCCATCTGAGCCTTAATTAAGTCTCCGATGGTTTTCGGACCAATAGCAGGTTCCTGCTTTTGCTCTTTCTCTTTTACTGGCTCGCGCTCAGTCAACTCATCCTTCGCTTTGATCGATAAAGTAATGGCGCGACTTTTACGGTCAACACCCATAATTTTAACTTCTACTTCATCGCCTTCTTTAAGCAGCGTGCGTGCATCTTCCACGCGGTCTTTGCTGATTTCAGTAGCTTTTAAACTACCAGTAATGCCTTCGGCTAAAACAATAGTCGCGCCTTTGGCATCCACTTCACTGACACTGCCCTTAACGATAGCGCCTTTTTCATTCACAGCCACATAGTTAGTGAAAGGATCTTCGATCAACTGCTTCACGCCTAAAGAAATTCTTTCGCGCTCAGGATCAATAGATAAAATCACCGTATCTAAATCATCGCCTTTCTTGAATTGACGCACGGCTTCTTCGCCAGTTTCATCCCAAGATAAGTCAGATAAATGCACCAAACCGTCAATGCCGCCATCAAGACCGATGAAGATACCGAAATCAGTAATGGATTTAATTTTTCCGGAAATTTTATCGCCTTTATTATGCTCTGTTGAAAAGGCTTCCCATGGATTGACTTTACATTGCTTGATGCCCAAGGAAATTCGACGACGATCTGCGTCGATATCCAAAATCATCACTTCAACCTCATCACCTAGAGAAATGATTTTTGAAGGGTGGGCATTTTTATTGGTCCAATCCATTTCAGAAACGTGGACCAAACCTTCAACACCAGCTTCAATTTCAGCGAAGCAACCGTAATCAGTCAGGTTAGTCACTTTAGCCATTACTTTAGCGCCTTCTGGATAACGCTGAGTAATTGCTAACCAAGGATCTTCGCCTAATTGTTTGAGGCCGAGAGAAACCCGATTGCGATCGCGATCGAATTTCAAAATTTTCACCCGAACTTCATCACCTACTGTGACAACTTCGCTTGGATGTTTAATACGTTTCCACGCCATATCAGTAATATGGAGTAAACCATCGATACCGCCCAAATCAACAAAGGCGCCGTAATCAGTAAGATTTTTGATCACCCCTTTAACTTCAGAACCTTCCTGCAAGCTACCCATTAAGGCTTCACGCTCTGCACTGTTTTCTGCTTCTAATACTGCTCGTCGAGACACCACTACGTTATTACGCTTAGCATCTAATTTAATGACTTTGAATTCGATTTCTTTGCCTTCAATATGCGAGGTATCGCGTACTGGACGAACATCGACCAATGAGCCAGGCAAGAAAGCGCGAATAGTATCCACTTCGACAGTGAAACCACCTTTGACTTTGCCACTGACCAAGCCGCGAATTAATGCGCCTGCGTCGAAGGCTTTTTCCAATCGTCGCCATGCTTCAGCACGTTTGGCTTTTTCACGAGATAAGCGCGTTTCACCCCAACCATCTTCGATTTGCTCTAAAGCAACTTCAACGATATCGCCCACTTTTATTTCTAATTCTCGGCGTTCGTTTAAAAATTGTTCTCTAGGAATCACGCCTTCGGATTTTAAACCAGCGTGTACGACAACCCAATCGTCATCGATAGAGACAACACAACCTTCCACGATCGCACCAGGCGATACGTCAAAGGCTTTTAAACTTTCTTCAAATAGGTCTGCAAAACTTTCGCTCATCATCATAAAAATTACATCGCTCGCCCAAAGGGCACTACTTTTTCGCCGCGTTATGCCAGAAAACACGGGTCTAGGGATTTAAGCTTCTGCTTTTCTCTGGCGATCAAAGTCGAAAAGAAGAAGCTGCTGTTAACACTTCTGCCAATACTGCCTCAACACTCAGTTGAGTTGTGTCGATAATTCGCGCATCCTCGGCGGGACGCAAAGGCGCCACCGTTCGATTCATATCGCGTTCATCACGTTCACGCAGCTCTTGGCAAAGCGGCGCAAGGCTAACATTTATGTCTTGCGCATTCAATTGCCCTTGCGCAATTAATTGACAACAGCGGCGGCGGGCGCGCTCTTCAACACTAGCAGTTAAATAAAATTTCAGCGGCGCATCGGGAAATACTACTGTGCCCATATCACGACCATCAGCGACTAAACCGGGCGATTGCTGAAAGGCTTTTTGTCGCGCCAATAAACCCTGACGCACGCCGTTTTTTGCCGCTAACTGCGAAGCTAAATTACCAACGGCCTCGGTACGAATTTCATCCGTCACATCTTTTCCAGCCAGCAATACTCGAATAGGCTGCGCTGCTGCGGGATCTTCCACACCTTTAAATTGCACATCCATGGTTTCAGCGAGTTGCTGCAGCAGGCTTTCTTCCGTAGCAGCAGTTAATCCACGCTGCAAAACATTCAAGGCCACTAATCGATACAGCGCGCCGCTATCTAATAAATGCCAACCTAAATGCGCGGCTAACTTGGCTGCAATGGTGCCTTTGCCTGAACCGCTAGGGCCGTCGATGGTAATGATGGGGATCATGATTTTTCCTTCTGCATTTTTTCTTTACCGCCCAATAATCCTACCGCTTCGCTTTGCTCTAATTCCAACTTGGGTATTTTTCCTTTCACTCGTTTTTCCACTTCTTTAATATGTTCAGCTGAGGGAATTTGCTCGGGCAACGCGCCGCCAATTCGTTTAATCGCATCGCGCACCTCTCGACCCACTTGTTCATGAGTGGTGATTGCATGTTGTTGATTATGAATATTCTCGCGAGCTAATTTGTCGCGCGTCTGCGTCATTCGAAATTGATTTGCTGCCAGCTCTGTGGCATTCATCCGATCCATTAAGTTTTCTTTAGCAGGAATATTTTTCTTTTTCTTGATAGCTTCATTACCTAAACCACCATATAAACCTTTGTAGCCCGCATCATGAAAAATCCCAAACATTCGGCTTTGTACACCAGCTTGCTGAGCGGCACCTGAAAGTGCTTTAAATTCTTCAGCAGTTTGCTTGCGTAGCTCTAGTCGCTCCACGTCTGCAGCTAGTTGATCGGATAATTCTTGACGCCGCGCCTGAATAGCAAAGTATTTTTGCGCCTGAGCAATTTCTGGTTTGCGCGGATCACCATTCTGCGCAATGAGGTAACAGGCAAAACGGGAAAGCTGATAATCCTCAACGATTTGAACGGCACCTTTCCCACCCGTGATCGGTTTGCCAACGCCGGCAAAGTGATGCCCAGATGGATTTCCCGACTCTTCGCAAGAAGTCATAGCTCGCTTAATAGCCTGCTCAAAACGTCGCCACTGGCTATAGCCTAATAACGACTGAAGATCGCGCGCACTCCAATATTCAGCGCTATATTCATTGAGCTGCTTTAATTGTTCAAAAGATTGCCCTGCAATGACCGCTTCTGTTTTTTTCTGCATCATCCTAATCTCCCTGATTTTTACCTTTCCTTCCGCTCAATCTCCAAGCCCACCCCATTCGCCAACTCCACAAACCCAGGGAAAGAAGTCGCCACATTCGCGCAATCATCAATAATAATTTCTTTTGTCGCGCGCAGACTCGCCATCGCAAACGCCATTGCAATGCGATGATCACCGTGACTATTAATGCGCCCGCCAGTAAATTCAGTGTGCGCACCGTCGCCACCAATCGCAATACCATCAGGAAAAACTTCAGTAGCAACACCGAGCAATTTCAATCCATCGGCCATTGCTTGAATGCGATCGCTTTCTTTGACGCGGAGTTCTTCTGCACCGCTTAATAAGGTCACGCCTTCGGCACAAGCAGCGGCGATAAAGATTGCAGGAAATTCATCAATAGCGAGAGGCACTAATGCTTTGGGAATATGGATACCCTGCAACACAGCTGATCGCACCCGCAAATCTGCTACGGGTTCTCCACCGAGCATCTGTTCATTTTCCAATTGAATATCTGCGCCCATCAGTTTTAAAATATCGATTACACCGGTACGCGTTGGATTAACACCCACTTGCTTAAGCAATAATTCAGAATTTTTTGCAATACTCACAGCAACCAAAAAGAATGCAGCAGAAGAAATATCACTGGGCACCATAATTTCACAGGCGGTTAATTTTCCGCCGCCTTGCAAGCGCACCACATTACCTTCACGCTCCACCGCATAACCAAAACCAGTCAGCATACGTTCAGTGTGATCGCGAGTCGGCGCTGGCTCTGTCACACTAGTGAAACCTTCAGCAAATAATCCCGCCAACAACACACAAGATTTCACCTGTGCGCTGGCTATCGGCATTTGATAATCAATGCCGCGCAATTTTTTTCCGCCATAAATATGAATAGGTGGTACACCACCTTCACTTAACTCTATTTCTGTACCCATTAATTCCAGTGGTGCAGCAACTCGCTTCATGGGTCTTTTGGATAAAGATTCATCGCCCGTTAATACAGAATCAAAAGATTGACCAGCTAACAAACCCGCCAACAAACGCATAGAGGTGCCTGAGTTGCCTAAATATAAATCTTTCTGTGGTTTTTTTAATCCATGCATGCCGACACCGTGAATAATCACATCGCCCTTTTCATCGGGGCCCGCAATTTTTACGCCCATGTCGCGAAAAGCTTGCAGCGTAGCCAAACTGTCTTCGCCTTGAAGAAAATGGTGCACATGGGTAATGCCATCCGCCAAAGCACCCAGCATAATCGAACGATGAGAAATTGATTTATCGCCAGGCACTTGCAGTTCGCCGCGCACCGATTGCGCAGGTTGTGCATGAAATTGAATAGCCGTGTGTGTGGTCATAATAAAGCTCGCAGAGATCTGAGATGAAGGGCGAAACTATACCTGTCATGGTTAAGTTTTCATAGTAAAGCAAAAGCCGGAGCGCTAAACTGGCAGCCCTCCCCAACAACAATGAAATGGACCTCATCCTTTTATGGCAACCGCAGAAATCACCACCCAACACACGCCCATGATGCAGCAATATTTAGGCATCAAAGCACAACACCCCAATGAGTTGGTGCTGTATCGCATGGGTGATTTCTACGAATTATTTTTTGCCGATGCGCAACGTGCTGCGCGTTTACTCGACATTACTTTAACAGCACGCGGTCACAGTGCAGGCAATCCCATTCCCATGGCTGGTGTTCCTGTCCACGCGGTAGAATCTTATTTAGCCAAATTAGTGAAACTCGGCGAATCCGTCGCCGTATGCGAACAAATCGGCGACCCCGCATTAAGCAAAGGCCCAGTAGAACGCAAAGTGGTGCGCGTTATCACACCGGGCACTTTAACCGATGAAGCCTTACTCGATGCGCGACAAGATCAATTACTCTGCGCGGTACATAGTCAAAAATCTTCCTTTGGCTTAGCTATTTTAGATATGAGCAGCGGACGCTTCTGTTGCATGCAAGTGGAAGGCAGCGCCGCATTATTAAGCGAACTAGACCGATTAAATCCAGCGGAATTATTAATCCCAGAAGAGTGGTCGCAAAAGTTTTTAGTGCAGCAGCGCGCAGGCGTACGCACACAACCTATCTGGGCCTTTGATGTACAAGCAGCAACCTCTTCATTGGTTCAACAATTCAAAACCCAAGATCTTGCTGGTTTTGGTTGCAGCGATTTACCGCTAGCCATTGCAGCTGCCGGCTGCTTACTCAACTATTGCAAAGAAACTCAACGATCTGCTTTGCCCCATATTCGTCATCTCTCCACCGAACATCCAAGCGATGCGATTATTTTAGATGGCGCTACGCGAAAAAATTTAGAAATTTGCCAAACACTTAACGGTGAATTTCAACATTCCTTAGCTTGGCTCATGGATCAAGCAGTGACACCTATGGGCAGTCGATTATTACGTCGTTGGCTGCAGCGCCCCATTCGCGATTTAGTCCGTTTGCATCAACGCCAACACACCATTGCAGAATTATTAAAAAATTATCACTTTGAATCTTTACGCACGCTATTAAAACCTATCGGTGACATTGAGCGCATTCTCACCCGCATTGCATTAAAATCTGCACGCCCTCGTGATTTATCACGATTAAGCTATGCCTTAGAACAATTACCTGGCATACAAACTTTTTTGGCGCAATGCGTCACCGATCGATTGCAAGAACTTGCGTCAGCTACCAGTGAATTCCCAGAAACAGTCGCATTATTAAAGCGCGCACTGATTGAAGAACCACCCATGTTAATTCGTGATGGCGGCGTTATTGCACCCGGTTTTGATACTGAGTTAGATGAGCTGCGTAATTTAAGTGAAAATGCCAGCCAATATTTATTAGATTTAGAAAGTCGAGAAAAAGAACGCACTAAAATTAATGGCCTCAAAGTTGGTTTTAATCGAGTACACGGTTATTACATAGAATTAAGCCGTCTGCATGCTGAGCAAGTTCCTGCAGATTATATGCGTCGTCAAACCTTAAAAGGTGCTGAACGTTATATCACACCAGAATTAAAAAGCTTCGAAGACAAAGTATTAAGCGCAAAAAGCAAAGCGTTAGAACGAGAAAAATATTTATATCAGCAATTGGTAGAACAACTGGCAGAAATATTAGCGCCACTACAAGCCACTGCTTCTGCTTTAGCAGAATTAGATGTGCTCGCCAATTTTGCTGAACGCGCTGATCAACTTAATTTAGCGCAACCCGAATTAGTACAGGAAAAAATATTAACCATTACCGCAGGTCGTCATCCTGTTATTGAGCAAGTACTTGATCACCCTTTTACCGCCAATGATGTGCAGCTCGATGCGCAACGGGAAATGTTAATTATTACCGGGCCTAACATGGGCGGAAAATCGACCTATATGCGCCAAACTGCATTAATTGTTTTACTGGCTTACACCGGCAGTTTTATCCCCGCTCAACGAGCAATTATTGGCCCCATCGATCGCATCTTTACTCGACTCGGTGCATCCGATGACTTAACCAGCGGCCGCTCTACTTTTATGGTAGAGATGACAGAAACCGCAGCGATTTTAAATAATGCTTCAACACACAGTTTAGTCTTAATGGATGAAGTAGGTCGCGGCACCAGCACCTTTGATGGACTTTCTATTGCTTGGGCTTGCGCTCATTATTTAGCGGAGAAAATTCACGCTTTTACTTTATTCGCCACCCATTATTTCGAATTAACCCATTTACCTGAATTATCTGCCAATGCTGTGAATGTACATCTCACCGCACAACAGGAAGGCGATAAAATTTTATTTTTACATCAATTACAACAAGGCCCAGCAAGCCAAAGTTATGGCCTGCAAGTGGCTCGTTTAGCAGGCGTGCCTTCTGTGGTGATCGATGCAGCACAAATAAAATTGCAGGAACTAGAAATTAGCGCATTAAATGAGACCGCAGGGACAACCCACGAAAGGCCGCCGCTACAAACCGAGTTATTTGCAGCATTACCGCATCCGGCGCTAGAGGCTCTGGGAAAAATAGATCCCAATCAATTAACGCCGCTACAAGCGCTAAATTCAATGTATCTATTAAAAGAGTTAATGAAATAATAACTCATTATTTTTGCGCAAGGCCGCATACAAATCACACAAGGAAGTATTATGGCTGCTTTAATTTCTCACTGTTGGCAATCCTGCTTTGGCGCTACCGAACCGCAGCCACTAGGCAGCAAAAATTATACGCCTAGTGTTATTCGCACACAGCCAAAAATCAATCAATCACAAGACATGCGGGCCGTTAATACCCAACAAGTATTAACTGAAAAAAATGCAGCCACACTACCCGTCTTGCAAACGAACGAATTAGAAGCCACCTGTATAGAATACTCCAGCGTTGAAGCTTATAACTGGTGGAGTTGGCTATGCCCAGCAAAATTGCTCGACGTTGAACAACTTCATCAAACTCATATTGCACAACCACTTGCGCAAAGCAAAACGATTGCTGAATTTATTGATCGCATTAAACAAGTAGCAACCACTCAGCTTCATCAACCAAAAGACTTGGCAGCAGAATATAGTGAATTATTAACAAGCGGCGTGGAACTCTCTCAGCAATTTATGGAAAAAATGGATATCCATCCGGCTTGTAAAGATTTTTCAGCAAAAGATAAATACCGCGCACTAACCAACTTCTGGGCTTATGCTTTATTTGCCCATTGCTGCGGTGAAAAAATCGAAACTATTCC
>CAXNEI010000027.1:0-8916 GCA_964201195.1 Gammaproteobacteria bacterium | reverse complement strand
ATGGGAAATAGCGCCTAAAGGATTGCGAATTTCATGGGCAATACTTGCGGTTAATCGCGCCAAAGATTTTAATTTCAGCAATTGTACTTGCTGTGTCAGCCGCCCATAGTCATCGAGAAAAATGAGAATATTTTCTTGGCCTTGCTCTTGATTACGCGCCACACTGGCTTTGATTTCCGGCAGCGCATGATGATTATGAAAAGGCTTAGGCAATTCTTGATGCGCAAGCCATCGCGTTATTTGTTGACTGAGCACAGGAGAAATCTGCGCTAAAGGGATCGGACAAAGTGGTGGCTCGATCCCTAATAAGTGACAAGCTGAAGCATTAATTAATTGCACTTGTTGTGCAATATCCACCACTAAAATACCCGTTTGCATCCGCTGAATAATCAGATGATTGAGATTTTTTAAATCCGCTAAATGTGCAGTAGCGACATTCGCTTGAGTTTCTGCTTCACCTAGCCGTCGCGCGATATTTTGCGATAATAAAGAAGTAGCAAAAAATACTGTGCCTAATAATCCCGGCTCAATATAACCTTGCTGATGAGACATATTAAATAAAAATCGCTCAGCCAATACCAATAAAGTAGCAATAGCTGCGACAAATAAACCTTTTCTCCCGGGAAATAAAATACTCCCCGCCGCCACAGTGACCACCATCAAAATACTTAAGTTTTGCGTTACCCCACCGCTGGCATGAGCCAAAATAATAATGAAGGCTAAATCCAGCGCAATGGTAATCAACACCGTGCGATCAGAGAGCAATGTGTTGAAATAGAATAACGAGACAGTAGCACTCGCCAGAACAAAAAATCCCAATGCAGTGATAAAGTAAAGTCGGATATCGCCATTACTCATCACATCACTCGAGTGATCGAAAACAAACAAACTCAATAGCAGCGCGCTCAACACCCAACGATAATGGGCGTAGACTTTGAAGGGGCTCCACCAACTGGTGGTGCCGCTAGGCGTGATAGAAGAGTGCGGCATATTAATTTCCTTTTTGATAGTATGCAGTCTAAACCAAGCTACACATCCTCGCTGCTCAGTTACCCAATCTCTTTTCTCCATACCAAATGCTACTGAAAATAACATAATCCACAAACACTTCTGGCTGGCCTTCGCGTTAGAATGATCAGGCGAAAATAACTCCTGAAGCAATAACAACACTGATCGAGCCATTCCATGAAGACTTTAAAACTTAAATGGTTTCTCTATTTTCTCGGCATCAAGCTGGCTTACCATAGCCGTACGAATGCCGCATTTCAACGGGTCATCGCCAATAAAGAACTAGCAATACAAATCATCATTCGTGACCACGCGCTCAATTATTATTTTTGCTTCAAATCTGGCCAAGTAATTGCTGTAGCTGGTGAACATGCGGCGCCTAGTTTACTATTGACCTTTGCCGATCTCCGCTGCGCTAATGAAGTTCTACGTCGATGCTTATCTAATATGCCTAAATTAATTCAATATATGAATAAGGGTGCGTTAACCGTGGAAGGCGATATCGGCGCCTTGATTTGGTTTTCTGCTTTATGTGAATGGGCCATGGAGGGTCAAAATGCTTCCGCCTATTCCACCTAGCGTCTTCTCCTCGCGCCTGTTAGCTTGGTATCACCAGCAAGGCCGCAAACACTTACCTTGGCAGCAAAAACCAACTCCTTATAAAGTATGGTTATCAGAGATCATGCTGCAACAAACGCAGGTGAATACGGTTATTCCTTATTTCCAGCGTTTTCTTCAACGCTTTCCCACCATAAAAAATCTCGCTGCTGCGCCACTAGACGAAATACTGCATTTATGGTCCGGCTTAGGCTATTACTCGCGCGCTCGCAATCTGCATAAAACCGCACAATTGATCGTGAATGAGCATAAGAGTCGTTTCCCTCAAACTGTCGAAGCACTCAGTGCCTTACCTGGCATTGGCCCTTCCACTGCTGGGGCTATTTTATCTTTAGGCTCTGCTATTCGCGCGCCAATTTTAGATGGCAATGTGAAGCGGGTATTATGCCGTGTTCATGCAGTAGAAGGCTGGCCGAATGAAACCGCCACGCAAAAAAAACTCTGGGCTTTAGCGGAAACCTATACACCACAACAAGAATGCGGCCCCTATAACCAAGCCATGATGGATTTAGGTGCATTAATTTGTACACGCACCAAACCTGCTTGTTTGTTATGCCCAGTGGAAAAACTCTGTCAGGCACGCTTGCAGAATCGTATAGAAGAGTTTCCGCAAAAAAAACCAGCGAAAGCTAAACCCATACGCCAAGCTTATTTTTTTATTGTGATGACCGCCGATCAGAAAGTGTGGTTAGAGCAAAGAAAAGCCGAAGGCATTTGGGGCGGCTTATGGAGCTTTCCAGAATTTCAAACACTGGCTGAATTAAAACAATTGAGTAGCTCCCTCAGTTCAGCACAACTTAAAAAATTATCCCCTATTACCCATGTATTCACTCATTTTACTTTGCAGATAAAACCTTATTTACTCACACTACCTTCTAATAGCCGTTTAACAAAAAAATTACCTAACGGTTTGTGGTATAACTTACAACAACCACAATCCGTTGGCATTGCTGCACCCATTCAACGCTTATTAAAAACCGTAAGGAAATTCTAATCATGCGCACCGTTCTTTGTCGTAAATATCAGCAAGAACTAGAAGGCTTAGCTCGGCCACCCTATCCTGGTGAACGGGGAAAAGCACTTTTCGATACGGTTTCTAAACGCGCTTGGCAAGAATGGCTACAGCATCAAACCATGTTGATTAATGAAAAACGTTTGAGCGTGTTAGAACCCAGCACACAAACTTACTTACAGGATCAATTGGAAAAATTCCTCAGCAATCAGCCCTTTGATCGCGCTGAGGGCTATACTCCGAAATGATATCTACCACTAATGATTCATCAAACTCCCCCCAACCCCCTCTTCATCTGAAGAGGGGGAGTATAAAGCGAAACCCCCCTCTTTTTTAAAGAGGGGAAGGGGGAGTTAAATTTATAAATTCACATCCCGATGCGCAATAAATCTATGCTGAAAAAATTTTTTATCTTCTCCCCTTTTTTTATTTTTGCGCTGAATAGTTTTGCTGCGCCATTGCCCATTGCACCAAAAACCATAACGCCGACAATACCTACTAGCTTAACAGCACAACCCACTACCCAACCTAACGCAGCAGCAATTAATGCGGCTAACGCAGCTAATGCACCGAAAGATTTAAATGCGCCGAATATGGCGTTAGCGCAATCACTAACGCAAATGCAAAACAATGATGTGCGTTGGCTCACCAGTAATATTGGACCTTTTCTTGCGCTCTACACACCGGACAAAACCGGAAATCAATTCGGCACCGTGATTCTTTTGCATGGCAATGAACATCATCCCGATTGGCCTGGCGTCATTCATACGCTGCGCACTCAGCTACCAGAAGTGGGTTGGTCTACCTTATCTATTGCTGTGCCCAATTATGAATATCAACCACCTCCCGCACCAGGCGCAGCACCCATAGCACCCCCTACAACACCCGATACCTATATTTCTGCAGTAGCATTAATTCCTATCCTGACTCAACGCATTACTCAATCATTGCCCTTAATTACTGAGCCCAATAAACCCATTGTTATTTTAGCCGAAGGCGTCAGCGCAAATTGGTTGTTAGCTATCAATAGTACTCTAGCCGATCCACGTTTTAGAGGAGTTATTCTGGTCACCGCACAAACAGCGCAAGATTCTCCACCGATTGATTTTGCGCAATTACTGCAACAACAACCCAATCGATTTCTATTAGATATTACTTCTACTCAAGATTTTAATTTTGCTCAAGCGCAAGCGCGGGATGTCACTGCCCGCCGTGCTCGTAGCGATAGATATCAATTAATAACGGTCACTGGATCAGTAGAAAATTTCAACTCGCCGTTATTTTTAAAACAAGTGCGGGGTTGGTTGAGGAAGAGGCTTGAGGGGAAATGAGAAATCAAGCAATCCCCAATGCAAAAAAATAAGGTGAAAAGCTTTGCTCCACCGCTTCTGCAATTAATTCAATAAAAGGCTGATAACTACCTTCCACCTGTGCAGCATCCAAGGCTTGGTAATAACGTATTCGCTGTTCTACCGCAATCACCACTGGTGGATAACCATTTTTCATTAACTCTAAATTCATCAATAAACGTGACGTGCGGCCATTACCATCCACAAAAGGGTGGATACCAACAAAATCTACATGAATACGCGCAGCTCGCTCTACGGGGTGATAGTGATCCGTTTGGTACTGAGCAATAAAATCTGCCATTTGTTCAGGTATTAATACATGCTCCGGTGGTTTATGACGTGCACCAGAAATTAATACGTTGATAGTGCGATAACGCCCGGCATTGTCGTCATCAATATTTTTTAATACCAACTGATGAATCTGACGAATTTGCCATTCTGACAAAGCTTCTTTCTGCTGAACTAATTCTTCGACAAATAAAATCGCATCGCGATGGTTAATTGCCTCAAAATGTTCGCGCAAACTTTTTCCACCAATAGTGACTCCTTCCAGCACTACTTTGGTTTCTAACAACGTCAGTGTATTGCCTTCAATCGCATTAGAATGATAAGTCCAACGCAAGACTAAATCTTCGCGCAGATTTTTTACTATCGCTACTGGTAAAGGGCGATGCACATCCAATTGCGCTTTGAGTTGGTCTAGTTGTGAAAACATTTTTCCTCTCCGTTTTTATTGAGCTTCCTTCCGATCCTGCACAATATTTTCATACGCCACACTAATCGCTTGTGTTTTCTGTTTGGCAATATTTATTTCTTCCTCAGAAGCACCTTGCGCCATGAGTTTATCAGGATGATGTTGGCTCATTAATCTTCGATAGGCTTTTTTCAGCGCAGCATCACTCACGGTCGCATCCACACCTAATATTTCATAGGCTTCTTCAATAGAAGATTTTTGCCTCGCATACACCGCATGCTCATAGGTTGTGCCCTGTTGCTGCTGTTGCGCATAATAAGCTTGATAGAGGTAAACTTTTCGACGAATTTCTTCCATGCGCGAACGCACTTTATCCACCCAGTGACCGATTAAAAAACCAATGACTACAGCAACCCAAAAACCTTTGCCTAATACAAAACCGAGGAGCGCACCGAATATTTTTCCGCGCCAGTAAACAGGCTGTTGTTGTTTCATGGATTTAACACAGCACGCAATTCAAGTAAGCGCTCTGGCGTTCCTACATCACACCATTTTCCTCGATAGACTTCAGCAGTGACTTGGTGATGTACGGAAGCCTGCTTTAATAACGGCCCTAACTTTTGCATATGCAGATCACCTTCGTGAAACAATTGTGGATCTAGTAGACTCACACCACTAAAAGTAAAACAGGGTGAACCGTGGGAAATAACCAACGACTCAGAATTTTCGGCATCTTCTACCGCAAAATCACCCTGAGGATGGTGCGGAGGATTAGATACCAAAACTAAATGCGCACGACGACACTTCACCGACAATAAATGTTCGAAGGAATAATCCGTCCAGATATCGCCGTTGACACAAATAAAAGGTTCATCACCTAACCAAGTAAGCGCCTGACGAATTCCGCCCGCAGTTTCCAGAGGTTGCGACTCGTGAGAATAAATAATTTCTAGATTCCAACGCTCACCATCACCTAACGCTTGCTGAATTTTCTTGCCCAGATGACTGACGTTAATAATTACTTGCTGAACAGACAAAGCAGCTAATTTTTGCAAATGATGCTCAATTAAAGAATAAGGCCCAACCTGCAATAAAGGTTTCGGAATCGCTAATGTTAGGGGTTGCATGCGTTGACCTAAGCCAGCTGCTAAAATCATTGCCTTTTTCATGGTGCAAACCACTCTTTCGCTTCGGGATACACCGCACAATAACAGGGAATAATTTTTTCCTGCAGCCAAGAAACAAATGCAGCTAATGCAGGATCATCGCTCGCTACTTCAACAATATATTGCAGTACTCGCGGAATATCGGCTAAATAACCTGGCTTATGATCTCTTAAATAAAGTCGCGCAAAAATGCCAGCTACTTTAATATGACGCTGCAAACCCATGCCATCGAACCAGCGCAACCATTGCGCTTCACTTACCTCAGCTAACAAACCCTTTGCTCGGGCGTAATCTATCGCCCATGCCTGCACTTTTTCCTTTGGCCACTTCACATAACAATCGCGCAATAAGGAAACCAAATCATAAGTTACAGGGCCCCAAACAGCATCCTGAAAATCAATAATGCCCATTTGCGTTGGGCATGAGTCACCCGATGCTAATACCATAATATTTCTAGAATGATAATCGCGATGAACAAAAGCCTGAGGTTGATTTAATGCATTGTCTTCTAGATAACGATAGGTGTTTTCTAAGAGTTGCCTTTCTTCCACAGTAACCGAATAATCTAAATAACGGGCCAAAAACCATTCATGGAATAAATTCATTTCTGCGCCCAAACGTTCGCGATTATATTCTGGCAACAGATAATCAGTGGGGAAATGATCGGGCCTCGCCTGCTGCATTTTCAATAATTCAGCGCTAGCTTTTTTATACCAAAAATCCACCTGTTCAGCTGTTAAATCATGGCTAAGCAATCGATTGCCAAAATCTTCAATTAATAAAAATCCTTGATCATAATCCTTCGCTAAAATTTTCGGCGTTTTCACTTCGCACTGTTGCAAAGCTTCAGCAATGTAAACAAAGGCGTGATTATTTTCCGATGTATTGGGTGCGTCCACAGCAATGATGTTGTTACTTTCATGATGGAGACGGAAATAACGCCGCAAACTGGCGTCACCCGCTAAAGCACTCCACTGCCATGCAGCAGCAGGCAATTGTTGCAGCGCCCAATTTTTCAACAATTCAGCGCGCTGATCTGATTTTATTTCCTGCACATGTTCGCCACTCATTTAATATTCCCTTAATCTTTTACGGAGAAACTCGGATTTTTACCCCTAACTCAGTACAATAGGCGCACCTTTGGCTACCGAGAAATTATTTTGAATTCAGATAATAACCCCTGGCGTCACAGTATTGTCCTGTTTCTGATCATCACTTTAGGCTCTGGACTCATCGGTTTTCTATTTAACCACACCAGCTGGGGTTTTTGCCTTGGCCTATTAGGTTATATCCTCTGGCTCTCTCGTCAACTCTATCGTTTTCAACAATGGCTTAAAAATACCACTCTCCTGAGTGAGCCGCCAGAAAGTTCTGGCTTATGGGGTCATATTTTTGATCGAATTTACACGCTACAAAAACAAGAAAAGGCAGCGCGAAAAATGCTGCACGGCGTCATCAAGCGCGCACAAGATTCCACCAACACGCTTACCGATGGTGTTGTCATTACCAATGCGCAAGGTTTATTAGAATGGTGGAATCGTTCAGCCAGTCAATTGCTGAATTTCCGTTACCCGCAGGATCGCGGCTTACCCATTAGTCATTTAATTCGCGATCCTGTGTTTAAACGCTACTTTGAAGAAAAAGACTATAAAGAACCTCTCACACTAATGCTGCATCATGGACACCCCATTGAATTTCACATGACTTTATTTGGTAAAAATGAGCGTTTATTATTGGCCCGCGATGTCTCTCGCTTGCAGCAATTAGAAAAAGTCCGCACTGAATTTGTTGCCAATGCCTCTCATGAATTAAGAACACCACTCACGGTATTAAAAGGTTATCTCGATACTTTTCTACCGCTCAGCGACTCCTTTAATCCTGCATTTAAACGTGGCCTGTCACAAATGCAAGATCAAATTCAGCGCATGGAGGCATTAATTACTGATTTATTATTGTTATCGAAATTAGAAAATAGCATGCCGATTAAAGAGTCTAGCTCCGTCCCTTTGCATGCTTTGCTATCTCGCGTCATTGCTGAAGCACAAACAGTTTATGCGAATAAACCTCAGCAAATCGAACTCATCGCTGACAGAATTATGCTATTAGGTCACCCAGAAGAATTACATAGCGCTTTTTCTAATATTATTTTAAATGCGGTAAAATATACGCAGGAGAATGGACATATTCGAGTGGAAGCATTGCAACACGAACAAGAAGTCTGGATAGAAGTTATCGATGACGGCCCTGGCATTGACCCTTCGCATATTAATCGTTTAACTGAACGCTTCTTTCGCGGTGATCAAAGTCGCGCACAACAAATTCCCGGCACGGGTTTAGGCCTGGCTATCGTGAAGCATGTATTAATTCGTCACGATGCGAAATTAGAAATTATCAGCAAGCCGGGAGAAGGCAGTTGTTTCCGTTGTCGATTCCCGAAACATCGCTATCAAGTAGAAAGCTGATCTTTTATTTCTTGAAATGGTTTCGCAGCAGCTTTTCCAATTCAGGCTTCATCCCAATGGTTTGGCCTTGCAAAATAGCTGCCTCTAGCGGCGTATGTTTTTCTTGAATTTGATAAATGGACCACATAAAACCTACTCGATTACCTGACATACAATGGACTAATAAAGGATAGTTAGTTTTATCTTCCACAATAGTTTTGAATTTTTTCAAACTAACCACATCAGGCCAAACATGACCCACTGGAATATTATAATAAAGAATACCTGCCTGCTCTATTTCATCTTTTTCACTGGCAATGCCTTCTCTCGGCTCTCGCAAATCTAACACCGTACGAAAACCTAGCCAACCTAATTCTTCAATGGCTTTACCATTCAATCGACCCGACGTAGCAATATAAGGCGTTTGCCGATTATAGTGATAAATATTTTCACTGACTAAATCACCAAAGGGAACTTGGGTATTCACACCATTAAAAGAATCGGCATTCACTACTGAAGCACTAATTAACAAAAGATAAGCGGCCAAAGAAAAATATTTTATTTTCATTAAGCACCCGCCTTTAATACAATAATATTTGTCACCGATTGGAAAGCTTTCGGCAATTTA
>CAXNEI010000026.1:0-9036 GCA_964201195.1 Gammaproteobacteria bacterium | reverse complement strand
TAAACCGACGCCATCCGTATTATCTCCCCATAATTTTCCGTTGGTTATGCCGACGGTATTTACCGCTTGCGCTAATTGCGCTCGGGGTTTTATCTCATCAACCAAACCATACGCATGTTGCTTAGAAGGTACTGTGACATTAAACCCTTTACCACCTTGCTCTAAAAAGTCCTTCACGGTTTCGGTAAAGCCATCGAGTGGCGCACACAGCGCTTCATAGCTGATTAATTGCTGTGTTTGCTCAGCAAAAGCTTGATGAATTTTAGGCGACAAACTGTGGCCAATGGGGTTACCGAAAACAGCGTAGTGATCCATGTTTTAAACCCAGTCCTTTGCAATTAAAAATTCCGTAGCTAATTTTGCTTCTTCACTATTTTCTGCCGGCGCCCAATTATACCCCCAACACACCTCAGGAGGTAGCGACATTAAAATTGATTCAGTACGACCACCGCTTTGCAAACCAAATAAAGTGCCACGATCATACACTAAATTAAACTCCACATAACGACCTCGACGGAAACGCTGAAATTGTTTTTCCTGCTCACCAAAGGGCATAGCTTTACGTTTTTCCACAATGGGCAAATAAGCATCCAGATAACCTTGACCCACCGCAAAAACAAATTCTGCGCAGGTATCAAAGTTAAATTCGTTAAAATCATCGAAAAATAAACCACCAATACCGCGAGCTTCTTGTCTATGTTTTAAATAAAAATAATCATCACACCATTTTTTAAATGTTGGATAAATTTTCTCGCCGTAAGGTTCGCACACATTTTTTGCTGTTTGATGCCAATGCACACAGTCTTCAGTAAAACCATAATAAGGCGTTAAATCAAAACCGCCGCCAAACCACCAAACAGGTGATTGACCCGGACGCTCGGCATAAAAGCAACGAACATTGGCATGGGAAGTGGGCACATAAGGATTATTCGGATGCATCACTAACGATACGCCCAAACCATGAAAAGGTAAGCCGGCTAATTCAGGTCGGTGTTGCGTTGCAGAAGGCGGCAATTGATGACCAAACACATGAGAAAAATTCACGCCGCCTTTTTCAAATACGGATCCATTCGCGATCACTCGAGTGCGGCCACCGCCACCTGCTGGACGTTGCCAAACTTCTTCAGCAAATACTTGCCCTCCATCCGCTTGTTCCAAGTTTTTACAAATGTGATCTTGTAGCGCCATAAAGCGTTGTTCAAGCATGTCTAAATTAATCGTGGACATAATTATCTTTCCTCGCGTTTTAAAAACGCCAGTGTATCTTTCAAAAAGAGTGTAATGAATTGACTGCGGTCAAATAGAAGCCCGAATAATTTTCCCCGAACGCAGCTCTTTAATTTCAGTAGGCTTGGCTAAGCCACCCAAAGATCCAGAAATAATACCGCTGATTTGCGCACCAAATTGTTTGCGAATCTGTAGCGCATTTTTGGCTGGCGGCTGGCCGCTAACATTAGCGCTGGTGGAAATCAGAGGTTGCTTAGCTGCTGCGCACAAAGCTTGAACTGTTGGATGCGCACTGACTCGCACTGCAATAGTATCGTGCTTTCCCGTTAACCAGATAGGCAAACGATCTTGGTGAGGGATCAACCAAGTGGTTGGGCCAGGCCAGGATTTTTTTAATTTTGCCTGCTCATCAAGCGAAAGAGACTCGAGCAGAAAATCCAGTTGATCGATATGTCCTGCCACGAGAATAAGGCCTTTCTCCCATGAGCGTTGTTTAATGCTTAATAAACGCGCCACTGCAATCTCATCCCAAGGGTCACAACCCAAACCATAAACCGCTTCGGTGGGATAAGCGAAAACACCATGATGATTCAAACTACTTGAGAGAAGTTGTTGATTACGCCACGAAAACGAAAGTTTGTGCTGCAAAGCTTTACTCCTGAGATATATACTCGGCGCCCACCATACAAAATTTAGGAACAATCCACCATATGTTGATCTGGTTATTTTATGCTTTTCTTGGCGCTTTTTCCGGCTTAATGGCTGGACTGCTAGGCATTGGTGGCGGATTAATTATTGTGCCCGGATTAATTTGGGTGTTTCAGTCCTATGGATTTTCTGAACACATCCTTACTCAGCTAGCCATCGGCACTTCGTTGGGCTCTATTGTGTTAACTTCTATATCATCTTCTTACGGCCATCATCGCGCGAAAGCGGTGAATTGGGCTCTAGTAAAAACTCTGAGCATAGGCATTATTTTAGGTGCTGCGATAGGTGCATTAGTAGCAAACCATGTTCGCGGCATTCATCTACAAATTCTCATTGGTATTTTTGCTTTGGTGATGGCAGTGAAAATGGGTTTTAACTTAAAGCCAAAAGGCGAGCATGCATTGCCAGGAAAGTTCGGCCAAATTACCGCAAGCACTATTATTGGCGGAATTTCCAGCTTATTTGGTATTGGTGGTGGTGCGCTGATGGTGCCTTATCTGACTTGGTGTGGCGTGAAAATTCAGCAAGCAGTGGGTGTAGCAGCAGCTACTGGATTTGCGTTAGCAGTGAGCGGTGCGATCAGCTACATTTTAGTTGGTTGGCATCAGGCTGAATTACCGGCATGGAGCAGTGGCTATATTTATTGGCCGGCATTATTTGGTATTACGCTGACGAGTATTTTCTTTGCGCGCTTAGGTGCTTGGTTAGCCCATCAAATTCATGGCGATACCTTACGACGAGTGTTCGCACTATTTTTAGTTTTTGTTGGTGGTAAATTATTGTGGGCTGCGTTGGCGCAATAAGCTTCCTTTTTGAAAAGGTGCGGTGGCATAGAAAGTAGGGGCACGGCATGCCGTGCCCCTACTCAAATATTTTAGATCTCTGACAGAGTGATCCGTTCGCCCTGAGCTTGTCGAAGGGTCTTCGTATAAGTGGTTCGACAGGCTCACCACGAACGGTATTTATCAACAACCTCCTTAATTACAGGGGGAAATTATTGTTAAAAGGAGATTTTGTGATTGCTTATCCTCATATAGACCCTACCGCGGTGAATATTCCGATTCCCTTCACCCAGTTGAATTTGCCGGTGCACTGGTATGGCTTAATGTATTTATTAGGTTTAACCGTTGCTTATGCTTTAGCAATGCATCGCGCAAAAAAACCGAATAGCGGTTGGGATGCAGAACAAGTCAGCGATTTAATTTTTTATTCGGCGATGGGATTAATTCTCGGCGGTCGAATAGGTTATATGGTGTTTTATGCCACCGATGTTTTAATCGCAGAGCCGTTAAGTTTATTAAAAGTTTGGCAAGGCGGCATGTCTTTTCATGGCGGGATGATCGGCGCCTGTGTGAGCAGTTGGTTATTTGCGCGAAAATATAATAAAACTTTTTTTCAAGTCACCGATTTTGCAGTGCCCTTTGTGCCTTTTGGCTTAGGCACAGGGCGAATTGGCAACTTTATTGGCGGCGAATTATATGGCCGCATTACCGATGTGCCTTGGGCCATGGTATTTCCGCATGGTGGGCCTTTCCCTCGTCATCCATCACAGCTCTATCAATTCTTTTTAGAAGGCATTGTTCTGTTTACTGTGCTCATGTGGTATTCCAGCAAACCACGACCACGAATGGCGACTACCGGTTTATTTTTTGCCTTATATGGATTATTCCGCTTTACCGTAGAATTTGTCCGTCAGCCTGATGCGCAACTGAATTTTATTTTATTGAATTGGGTCACCATGGGTCAGCTGTTATCTTTGCCGATGATATTAATTGGTGGCTACATGGTAATTCACGCGTATAGGAAAAATGCATGAAGCAGTATTTAGAACTGATGAAAAAAATTCGTACCGAAGGCGCCTACAAAGAAGATCGCACCGGCACCGGCACCTACAGTTTGTTCGGTCATCAAATGCGATTTAATTTGCAAGAAGGCTTTCCCTTGGTCACTACTAAAAAGTGCCACATGCGCTCAATCATTCATGAGCTGCTCTGGTTTTTAGCGGGCTCGACTAATATTGCTTATTTGCAGGAAAATAAAGTCAGCATCTGGAATGAATGGGCTGATGCACAAGGTGAATTAGGTCCGGTCTATGGTCATCAATGGCGCTCATGGGCGACGCCTAACGGTGAATCCATTGATCAAATTACCCAGTTAATTGAACAAATAAAAAAGAATCCTGATTCACGGCGATTAATTGTTAGCGCTTGGAATGTGGCGGATATTCCTAAAATGGCTTTGCCGCCTTGCCATTTATTATTTCAATTTTATGTGGCGCAAGGCCGGTTATCGTGTCAATTATATCAACGCAGCGCCGATGTATTTCTTGGCGTGCCTTTTAATATTGCTTCTTATGCACTGCTCACCATGATGATTGCGCAAGTCTGTGATTTAGAGTTGGGCGACTTTGTTCACACGCTGGGAGATGCGCATTTGTATGCTAATCATTTAGAGCAAACCGATACGCAGTTAGCTCGAACACCTTTTGCTTTGCCTACGCTGAAATTAAATCCTGCGGTTAAAAATATTTTCGATTTTAAATTTGATGATTTTGTTTTAAATGACTACCAATGTCACCCCCACATTTCTGCGCCGGTGGCGGTATGACGCTGGCATTAATCGCCGCAGTTGCAGAAAATAATGTGCTCGGTTATCAAAACCAATTGCCTTGGCGCTTACCGGCTGATTTAAAATATTTTAAACAACAGACTCTCAATAAAGCCGTAATCATGGGGCGCAAAACCTATGAATCTATCGGCCGCCCTTTGCCACAAAGAAAAAATATTGTGATTACGCGCAATGACGAATGGCAAGCTGCGGGTTGCACAGTATGTCACAGCTTGGCTGAAGCAATGGCAGCCGCTCAAGCAGAACAACTCGAAGCAATTATTATGGGTGGCGCGGAATTATATCAACAGGCATTACCGCAAATACAACGCATGTATTTAACCCGAGTACATGCTTCGCCAATAGGTGATGCTTTTTTCCCAGAATATTCATTAGCGCAGTGGCGAGAAGTTTCTGCCGAAAGATTTTCTGCCGACGAACATAATCAATATGATTATAGTTTTATTGTTTTACACAAAATAGAGAACTAGAGAGGACATAGGATGTTTTTCAAACGTTGGTTAACCTTTAAATCTGCAAAACCTGCTGCTGAACCATTGATAGAACAGATAGCTGTTCAACAAAACAATCTGGAAGAAAAAAATAACGTCGTTGAAAATCAACCGGAAGAAAGTAGCCAAGATCAATTAACCCTGTTAGTAGAAACACATGATCTAGCGATTTTAGAAAATCTTGCCGTTACGGGGCGGTCTGCACAAGTGCGCCAACAAGCGGTAACGCGAATTGAAGATTTGACCAGTTTACGCCGAATCGAAGAAGCCACTAAACATAAAGATAAAACCGTCCATCGCATTGCGAAAAATAAATTACAGCAACATCGTGAGCAAGAAAAACAACAGCAGCAATTACGCGAAGCTTGTGAGCGCATTTGCACTGCAATAGAAACCCACTCGCGCATTACAGTCGATTCCTTATATGAACCCAAATGGAAACTATTACAACAACAATGGCAGCAACTGCCCGCCGAATTCCAAATAGAACAACAACAGCGTTTTGTCTTAGCGGATAAGCAGTGTGAAAAAAATTGGCAAACTTATTTTACTGAGCAAGAAAAAATTCAAGCGCAACAAAACAATGAGCAAGAAGCACGTCATGAACAACAAGAAGCCTGCGTCACGCTTGAGCAAGTTTTAACATTAATGCGTCGCCCTGAAGGTTTAGCACAAGCCGATGTTCCTGGTATTCACGCCATTCTCACTACGCAAGATAATCGCTGGCAAGCAGCTCAAGAAAATTATCCCGCTGATCGAGAATTAGCAGAGCGATTTAAAAAAGCCAACGAGCAAGTAACGCGAGGCTTAAAAAGCTTAGAGGATGCACCCGAACATGCTATTTCTATTCAAGAAGCCGCCGAGTATAAAAAGCAAGAACAAGAATTCATTCAACAGATACAGCAAAAAATAACCACGGCCCGTGAATTATTAGAAGCAGGCAGCATATCTGAAACCAATCATCTCATGAAAGAGATTCATCATAAAATAGAAAAATTGCCGCGAGATAAACAAACAGGCCTGTTAACTTCTACGCGAGATATTACCCTACAATTAAACGAATTAAAGCGCTGGCAGAATTTTGCTTTGGCGCCAAAGAAAGAAGCTTTATGCCAAGCGATGGAAGGGCTCATTATAGATGCCAATGAACCTGAAGAATTAGCGGAAAAAATTAAAGCACTACAAGATGAATGGAAATCTCTCGGCCATGCTGATTCAAAAATCGAACAAGAATTATGGCTGCGATTCAAAGCCGCTGGCGACAAAGCTTTTGAGCCTTGCCGTTTATATTATGCAGAGCAAGCACAACAACGTCGTGACAATGCAGAAAAACGCAAAGCCTTATGCGAGCAACTAGAAAATTACGAACAAGCCAATGAATGGAAAAATGCTGATTGGCCTTCCGTATTAGCCACGGTGAAATGTGCTAAAACCGAATGGCGTAATTATTCACCCATTGATCGCAAAGATTACCAAGCCTTGCAAGATCGCTTTGATGCGATTATGGAAAAAATTCAACTGCATCTGGATGGTGAGTATGAAAAAAACCAACGCCAAAAAATTCGCCTCATTGAACAAACCAAAGCTCTATTAAAAATGGATTCTGTGGCAGAAGCGATTAATGAAGTCAAAAAATTACAACAGGCTTGGCAACAAGTGGGTTTAACGGCACAAAAAACAGAAAGGCAACTATGGGGCGAGTTCCGTCAACAGTGCGATGCCTTATTTAATCGTCGACAAGAATCTTTTGCTGAACAAGATGCTGAACGACTCAACAATCAAAAAGCGGCTGAAGCCTTAATTGCAGAACTGCAGCAACTCACTGAGGCTTCATTGCTCTCAGTAAAAAGTCAGCGCGAATTGTCTAGCTTAATGCATCAAGCAGAAAGCTTAACGGAAAAATTTGAAACGCTTTCTTCCTTGCCAAAAAACGTTGCCAGCCAACTGAGCAAACAATTTTCCACCATGCGCCGCTCTTTCCAGCAACAGCAAGCGCAGATTAAAAAACAATTAGCCGATGAACAAATTAATAATTTATGGCGCAAAGCAGAATTATGCGGACAACTGGAAGCTTCCGTCTTAGCCGGTGATAATAATGCCGAACAAGTTGAAGCCATCAAACAGCAATGGCAAGAGTTAACCAATATTGCTGAATCCGCAGAAACTTTATTGAATGCACGATTTAATAATGCGCTCACTGCATTATTAGAAAACCAACAAGAAGCCTTGCAACAAGGTTTAGAAAAAAGTCGTGCGCTGTGTCATGAATTAGTGGTGCGAATGGAAATTCTCGCCAATCTAGAATCGCCGGCAGAAGACAAAGAAAAACGCATGGCGCTGCAAGTCAATCGATTAGCAAAAACCATGGGCCAAGGCAAAGCAAAAAAAGCGGAAGACGAAGCCCATCAGTTATATGTCACTTGGTGCACCAATGGCCCAGTAGGTAATTATGCGGAGATTGCGCATTGGGTTGAGCGGTTTAGAACTGCGGCGGCGTGTGTGGCGGGGTAAGTACAAAGCAATCAACAGAGGCAATATAATCAAATCTTGCTATTGAAATCTTTACCGCGCAACCATTCAAAAAGGAAGCAAAACTATGGACAGTAAAAATCCTATTCAAATCTTCGTGGCAGAAGATGGTCAAACTCGAGTAGATGTTCGCATTGGGCAAGATACAGTCTGGCTAAACCAGGCACAGATGGTTGAACTATTTGGGCGAGATGTATCGGTGATCTCTCGCCATATTAGTAATGCCCTGTCTGAGGGTGAGGTTAACGAGAAAAGCAATTTGCAAAAAATGCAAATTGCAAATTCGGACAGACCCGTTGTTTTTTATGACCTTGATACTGTTATTTCAGTGGGTTATCGCATCAAATCCCCTAGAGGCGTGCAGTTTCGACGTTGGGCCACTAGCGTTTTACGCCAACATCTACTTCAGGGTTACACCTTACATCGAACGCGCTTTGAGCAAAATGCAGCTGAGCTAGAACAAGCTCTACTATTAATTCGTAAAACAGCGCAATCGCCGGAGATGACGGCAGAGGCCGGCAGTGGCTTAGTGGAAATTGTCAGCCGTTATACGCAAACTTTTCTTTGGCTTCAGCGTTATGACGAAGGCTTACTGAGCGAACCCAATGGCCAACCAGGCGGTCAGTTGCTCAGCGAAGAAGAAGCCATGAGTGCTTTGGCTAATTTAAAGCAGTCATTAATTAATCGCGGCGAAGCAACCGCTTTATTCGCTCAGCCGCGCGGTGATGGATTATCGGCTATTCTGGGCAATCTCGATCAATCGGTTTTTGGTGAGCCTGCTTATCCCACGGTGGAAAATAAGGCGGCGCATTTATTGTATTTCGTAGTAAAAAATCATCCCTTCAGCGATGGCAATAAACGTAGCGGTGCTTTTTTGTTTGTGGATTTTCTTTATCGCAATGGTCGTTTATTAAACGCGCGCAACGAACCCATTATTAATGATACGGGCTTAGCTGCGCTGACTTTGTTGGTTGCTGAATCGGATCCGAAGCAAAAAGATATTTTGATTCGATTGATTATGAATATGCTGGCTATCACACCAAACCCTTGATGCTGCCTAGGCCTTTGTATACTATGCACCGCCAAGTTTATTCAAGGACAGCTGAAGCGTGAAGAGCAAACATTGGGTTGTGGGCAATTGGAAAATGAATGGCAGCCGCCAAGCTGTACAGCAATGGCTGACAGAGTGGCAATTGGGTTGCGATAAATTAACCGCTTCAGCGAGTCAGTTAGAGATTTTAGTCTGTCCGCCAGCGATTTATTTACCCTTATTTGCTGAACGAATGGCTGCTGAAAAAATAGCTGAAGCTAATATTACTCAGTTGAAACTAGCTGGCCAAAATGTCAGCGCTTATGTTCAAGGCGCTTACACCGGAGAATTATCCGCAGCCATGTTGCAAGACTATCAATGCAGCCATGTGTTGGTTGGTCACTCTGAGCGTCGGCAATTATT
>CAXNEI010000025.1:0-9115 GCA_964201195.1 Gammaproteobacteria bacterium | reverse complement strand
ATTCACATCATCGAGATTGGTTTGTCCTGCAATGGCATTGGTATTATACAAGTGACCTGCACTGGTAGCGATTAACGCATGGGCTACAGGAGCGCGACCTGATTTTTTAGTGAATTCAGCTGACGCGGAAAGTGTGCTCGTAGGTCGCGCATGCGTGGGGAATAATACTTCAAAATAATTTAATGGCAGTTGATCTAAAGAGAGCTGACTGTGTATGAGTGCAGCATTATGTGCTAACTCAAAACATAATTGGCTGCTAGACCAACTCCAACAATGGGGCGATACCGATTGTTCGGTGCGACTAACAAGTCCGGTGACCGGGGCGCTTAGCGTCCAGGCTGGCATAGGTTCTGGTTTCAGTTTTGCTTGCTGCATCGTAAATTGCCATTGTTCGTGATTATTCCAGTGGCCTTGTCCGTTGCCGTGCGCTGTTAGCTGTGGACTGGTGAGTGCAATATCAAAAGTATGATGAGCAAGACTGCCTTGCGCTGCTAGGCGTAAATGATCTAATGGGTAGTCTTTAATATGGCCAGAATGTAATTCTATAGTGGCAGACGAGAATTGTTTCGGTGAGGTGTTGAGCGCAACAGAACCAGTTAATGTTTTTGTAGAAAATTCGCCGAATTGGAAATTTTCTGCAGAGATATTCGAGCGAATTGTTGGTTTGGTCCATGGGCCAGAAAATTGTGCATTTGCGTTAATATTTCCAGCGCCTTTCGGTAACCATTGTTCAATATTCTTTGCCTGTAAAGCGAGTTGTAGCTGAGAAGCCTGTTTGCCTATATTGCCTTGCGCTGTGAGAGTTGAGTCTCCGTATGCAGCGGTTAACTGCCGAATAACTAATTGCTGCTGTTGATAATTGAGTTGTGTGGTGAGATGAATAGGTAATTGTTTCAGCCAGCCCGTGAGAGTGAAACGATCTAGAGCAATTTGTAGGGGCATTTTTTTAGCGCGTTGCAGATGAAATTTGCTGGCCATAGTTAATGCGCTAGGCCAATTTTTATTAAGCTCCGCTGTATTTAACTGTGTTCCTGTGAGCTGCCCAGTTAACATTAAATTGGGAGACCAAGAAAGTTTCCCATGGCCTTTTACTTGGCCTTGTAAAAGACTTGCTTGCGCATCGTTAAAGAGTAATGCATCGGGTGAACCGCTGCCGCGTATTTTAATGTGACTGTTTTTTATTTTTTTGAACTGTGCTGTTGTATCCAAAATATAGGTGTAGGCCTGAGTAGTGCCAGCAATAGTAAAACTGCCTTGCGGTAATTTAACATCGGCAATCTGCGTTTTTGCAGGCTGCAATGGCCAAGCAAAATTTTTCCAGTGTACGTGCGCGTTCCCCTGGAGAAGGTGTTGATTGATGTGTAGTTGCGCTTGCCCGGTTGCTATTAAAGCTGACGTGGCATGTTTTAAGCTGACTTGTTTCAGCGTTAAGATTTTGTTAAAAAGTTCAGCTTGTAGATGGGTATTAAAATCGCCCCACTGAGTTTTTTTCACTTGTGCCACAAGATCCATACGAGGATTTTTTAAGGTTCCCATAAAGTTCGTGGTAATTTTTATGGGCGTATTGAGCCAGTCTGTTTTTATCCTATTGGGCATCAACCATTCGCTGGCGAGTGTTCCGGATAATTTTTGTTGATGTTTGAGATCATTGAGCGTCAGCTTTAATTGTGCATCATAAGGTGCATTGCTTTTGGCCTGAATATTCAGTTGGTTTGCATCACCTTGTGCAATGGTGATGAGATGAAGTGGCGCGAGGCGGGGCGTGAGTTGCGGAAATGTAATAAAAATTTCGCCGCTGTGTTGCAGCGCGAGTTGATGTTCGAAATTAAGACGAGTACGACCAGCAAGTGTGAGTAAGGGTGTGGTTATCCTCCATTTCGGCAGGTATACATTAAAACGATTCACCGATGCAGTGAGTGTTGCATGGTCGATGATATGTTGGGCGCCAGCGATATCAGTTATGCGTAAATTATTAATCGAGCCATTTTTTAAGTTAACGGTAATAGAAGATAAATAGCGTTTATAGAGACGCAAAAAATGTTCGGGAAAAAGTGATTTTTTCTTGGAATGCCAGTTGATTTCCATACCATCGATAATTATATCTTCCATTGTCAGTGTGGTATTAATCGGTTGTACCCTTTGCCAGCGCCAACTGAGATGATCAATGTGGACGAAATTTTTATCTTGTCTGATATCGATATTGCGTAATTGCCCTGTAGATAATAAATCACCGGAAATAGTGCCTAATGAAATATGCGCAGGCAGCCAATAATTTAATGTAGTCCAAGCCAGTTTCGTGCCTTGTGGTGTGGCTAACAAAGCCATGAATAGGGTAATGATTGCCAGCATCGAAGCGATGAGCACAGAAAAAACTTTTAGAATCTGCTTCGCAATAAACATAGTTATAAGTCAGGTCCAATGCTGAAGTGCGCACGATAACGTGTGGTTGGATCATCTAATGGATGCGAAAAATCAATGCGCAGCATGCCTACGGGGGAGCGCCATCGAAATCCAGCACCTACAGAGGTTTTAAAATCGAACTCTGGATGTTCAGTGACACTACCGGCATCGTAAAATACTGAGGCGCCGAAATTTTTATACAGCAGCGTTTCTAACTCGATACTGCCGCGTGATAAAAAAGTACCGCCTTTAGCATCCCCTAAATCAGTCACTGGCCCTAAGGCTAAATAAGAGTAGCCTCTTATGGTGCGATCACCACCGGAGAAAAATCGTTGGGAAGGGGGTAATCGATCAAAGTTTTTTGATCTGACCGTGCCCCACTCGCCGTTCAATAGCAGCCGACTATTACTGGCTAGAGGAATTATTTTTGATGCGTTCACATCTGCGCGAATAAATGAAGTACTGGCAATGATTTGATCATAGGCGCCATGCACATCAATAGAAATTTTATAACCGCGAGTAGGGTATAAGGTATTGTTGGTTTTAGTGGTGCTCCATTCTATCCCTGGAATGAGGAACTCACTCTGATCAATGGTATCGATAGTAAAGTGAGTTTTTTCATAATTGAGATAAAGCCGACGGTTACCTTGCCAAATGGTTTCATTGCGACTTGCGCCTAATAATAATGAATCACTGTTGTGATTGCTTTGGCTAATTTGCTCACTTGATTCTCGCGCTGAAAAATTCCAATAGTCATGCACTACTTCATGAAAAGGGATTCGATAATTAATGGCAAAATCGTTGGCAATTGGGGAGACAGATAACTCACTGGTAATTTGATGACCGGTGCGATTAATTCGTAAAAATTCAGCGCCCAACTTAAGGCGGGGCCCCGTGTCGGTACCATATCCTAATCCCACAGAATATTTTTGTGGTTTGCTCGGTGTGGTGATGACTTCGATGGGGATATAGAAGTCCTGCGTCGCTTCTCGGTGGGTATTGATTTCTACGTGATTGAAGAATCGTGAGTCATTCAAATTAAATTGCAGTTGTAATAGTTTATTACTATCTAATAAATCACCGGGTTTGAAGGGGATGAATTGCTCAATGAAATCAGGTTCTAAGATGGTTTGATCAATGGTGACCTTGCCAAAATAATAAGGTTGACCTGTGTCTAGGATGAGTTCGATATCTGCTAGCGCTAAATCAGGAAAAATTTTTAATTCAGTCTTAGTGAAGTGTTGGTCGAGATAGCCGGCATGATAGAGTGTTTCCGATAATTGTTTTTTTAATGCTGCGTAATTTTGGTGTAGCAAGGGTGCATTGGGTTTTATTTTAGAAGTAGAAAGCACTTTCACTAAATCAATGGTATTACGCCCAGGGCCAGTGACGGCAATGGTACGATAGCGAATATGCGTTTGTATGCCCGGTTCTATCGTATATTCAGCGCGCCACTGCTGTGATGTGGTTTGTGACAGCGCTGTCGTAATAACGGGGCGGTAATAACCATAGGCTTGTAGCGCTGTAGTGATTTCTGCATTCGCTTGTTTGTGTAATTTTCTAATGCGAAAAGGGCTAACAGAATCCTTAGGTTTAATGGTTGCGATGGAAAGAAACAGGGAGACATTTTTTTTCAGCTCAGAGGACCAGCGGCCTTGATAATCAACAACTACATTGACTGTGTCAGCCCATGCTTGGAATGAAAGGCAAAGCAGAATCAGTAAATAATATTTGCAGAGGGATGATTTATTCATGTGAGGGCAATCAATTGTCATCCGGATCCATGGTTTTTTCTGCTACTCGGACTAAAGCGGATTTCACCACATTGTCTTTTACTTTTAAAATTTCAATTAAATAATCACCCATTTTAAGCGCTAGGCTGGCGGTGGGAATCATTTCTAAATATTCGGTAATTAAACCGCTTAAGGTTTTGGGGCCATCCACAGGAAAATGCCACTGCAAAGAACGATTGATATCGCGCAAGGTGGTGCTGCCATCAATAATATAAGCGCCATTAGGTTGCGGCAGAATATCTTTACTGGAGGAAGCCATGTCGGTGGTAAATTCGCCCACAATTTCTTCCAGAATATCCTCTAGTGTGACTAAACCGAGTACATCACCATATTCATTCACCACTAAGGCCAAGCGACGTTTTTGTTTTTGGAAATTAGAGATCTGTGCGCTCAGTGGCGTATCTTTTAAGGTGTAGTAGGGGGCAGCGCTATATTGTAATAAATTAGTTTTGTTTTTTTCTTCATTGCTGGTAAGAAATTTTGCTAATTTACGAGCGTGTATAATGCCTACAGGATTGCTCATGTTGCCTTTATAAATAGGAATTCGTGTATGTTGCGAAGAGCGAATAGTCTGCAAAATAGACTCCATATCTTCGTCAATATCAATGCCAAAGACTTCTCCGCGCGGAATCATAATATCTTCCACTGTCACGTCTTGTAGGTCTAATACGCTTAATAAAATCTGCCGATATTGATTGGGCATCAAGGGTGTGGTGTCGTGAATTAAGGTGCGTAATTCATCGTGACTGAGGGGGGTGGAATCCATCGATTTTATGCGCATGCCCAGCAAGCGTAATAAGCTGTTGCTAATGATATTCACCAACACAATAAGTGGGTGTAGGATGACGAGCAGAGGGCGAAGGATTAGGGAAGCAGAAAAGGCAATTTTTTCTGGATGGAGAGCTGCCCAAGTTTTTGGTGTTACTTCTGAAAAAATTAAAATTAAAAAAGTAGCAACTACCGTAGCAGCGGCAATAGCGCTTTCATCAAGTAGGCGTAGCGCAATAATAGTAGCTAGCGCAGAGACGAGTGTATTGAGGAAATTATTTCCCAATAGCATAACGCTAATTAAACGGTCGGGTTTGTCGAGTAATGCCTGAACCCGCTGCGCTGGTTTATAGCCTGTTTTACACAGATGCTTAAGGCGATAGCGATTAAACGACATCATGCTAGTTTCTGAGGCAGAAAAAAACGCGGATAGCAGCAGAAATAAAAATAATGCGCCGATTAAAATAGGCAGTGGAATCTGTTCCAAGCGCTTGTCCTTATGAAAAAAGTCTTACGGAAAAAAGAGTTGGCTGGCGATGAGGCCAGCGACTAAAAAACCGCAACCCCAAAGGGTGAAACGTACGGCGGTGAGGCCGCGCCAACCCAGCCAGCGACGTCCGCCCAGTAAACTAGAAAATACCAACCAGGCGATAAGTGTGAGGAGGGTTTTTTCCAATAGTGGTGGGGCGAATAAATTTTCATATAACCAAAAGCCCGTCAGCATGGTAATGCTGAGCAATAACCAACCAATAAAAATCAGTTTGAATAAAGCGGCTTCCATAGATTCTAGTGGCGGTAGTATGCGTACCAGGTTGGAGAAATTTTTGTGCTTTAATTGCACATGCTGACCGTACAAGAGTAAAGCCTGCGCTAGGGCGATAGCTAAAATTGCCAGTGTGACAAGAGATAATAAAATATGAGCAGTGGTTAGCATGCGTTGAAAGAACAAGTTGTGTGAAAATGCGAGAGGATCATAGCGGGTTTTCTGCGCAGAGCGCAAGGATGAGAAATATTTGTAAATAGGTATATAATCGAGCGCCTTTTTTTATGCAATGAATATCCTTTGAGGAGTAGTAACAAATGCGACCAAGTGGACGCCAGCCTAACGAACTAAGACCTATTCAATTAACGCGCGATTATACCAAGCATGCTGAGGGTTCAGTGTTGGTGGAATTTGGTCATACCAAAGTGATTTGTACCGCTAGTGTGGACAATTCAGTACCCAGATTTTTAAAAGGCACAGGACAAGGTTGGATCACCGCCGAATATGGCATGTTGCCGCGTTCTACCGGTGAGCGGATGGATCGTGAAGCAGCTCGTGGTCGTCAAGGTGGGCGCACGCAAGAAATTCAGCGCTTAATTGGCCGTTCTTTAAGAGCCGCAGTGAATTTAAAAAAATTAGGTGAGCATACTATCACCATCGATTGCGACGTGATTCAAGCAGATGGTGGTACCCGAACTGCTGCAATTACCGGCGGCTGCGTAGCGCTAGTGGATGCCTTAAGTCATCTGCTGGCAAAGAAACGTATTAAAGAAGATCCATTGCAGCGTTTAATTGCTTCAGTATCAGTGGGTTTATATCAAGGTGTGCCAGTGTTGGATCTCGATTATCCAGAAGATTCTAAAGCCGATACCGATATGAATGTGGTGATGACGCAGCAGGGTGAATTTGTTGAAGTGCAAGGCACTGCGGAAGGCACCACTTTTTCTCATGAGCAAATGAATGCGATGTTGGCGTTAGCGCAGCAGGGGGTAATGACATTAATCCAAGAACAGCAGAAGGTGTTAAATTGGTAAACCAACAAGCTTTTATTGAATTTTCTCTGCAGCATGAATTATTGCAGCTGGGTTCTTTTACTTTAAAATCGGGGCGTACTAGCCCCTATTTTTTTAATTTAGGTCGAGTGAATTCGGGCGCGGCATTGGCGCAGTTGGGTGCTTTTTATGCCCAAGCTTTTCTCGATCAGCCAATGTTAAATTCAATCGATGTTTTATTTGGTCCTGCCTATAAAGGTATTCCCATTGTTACTGCTATGGCAACTGCATTGGCCGAGCATCACCAGAAAGACTATGCTTTTGCTTTCAATCGCAAGGAACAGAAACAACATGGTGAGGGCGGTGTGTTAGTCGGCACCACCGACTTGCAGGGTAAGCGCGTATTAATTGTCGATGATGTGATGACTGCGGGCACTGCGGTGCGTGAGAGTTATACCTTGTTGCAGAGTCAGGGTGCACAAGTGGCGGGTGTCATGGTAGCGTTAGACCGGCAAGAGAAAGGGCAAAGTCAATTATCTGCGGTGCAAGAAGTGGAGCAAACTTATGGTGTGCCGGTGGTGAGCTTGATGGATTTAACGGCGCTAGTGGATTTTATTGCAGCGCATCCTTCGTATCAAAAATATTTATCTGAAATGCAGGTTTATCAAAAAACCTATGGAGTTTTTTTATGAGGCAAAATGCGATGAAGCAAAGTGCAGCAAAGCAGAGCGCAGTGAAGCAACGTTTTTTTTGGTTAGGATTACTGTTGGTTTCATCTACGGCAATGGCAGGTCAGCTATATCAATATATGGATGATCAAGGGCACCGCATTATTGAGCAGCAGATTTCGCCTCAAGCGATTAAGCATGGCTATAAAATTTTGGATGATCACGGGAATGTAGTGGGATCAGTAAAGCCAGCTAGGGAGTTGCAACAGCAGCAACAAAAAAAGCTAGAAAAAGCTGCCGTAGAAGCAGCAGCGCAAAAAACAGCAGCGCCGCCAAAAGAAGAGACTAAAGTTGAATTTCAGCCTTTGGTGGTTTCACCTTCAGTGCCCACGCCTGTAGTGAATGCTGTCAGCGATGATAAATTATTGGAATTGTTTAAAACCCCGGATGACGCAGTGCGCGTGCGTGATCGAAAATTAAAAGATTTGGATACCGCACTTGCTTTCACCCAAGGTCGATTGAAAGCCTTGCAAGCTGAGCAGAAAGCGAAAATAGCCGAAGCAGCAGAGTTGGAATTTAACGGTAAGCCGGTGCCAGCAGAATATACCAAAGATTTTTCTGAGCGGGTCAATCAAATTCAGCAAACTCAGGCAGATTTGCTGAGCAAGCAGAATGAGCAAAAAAACTTGAAGTTAGAATATGATCGCACTATTGCACGGTTGCATGAGCTGATGGGAGCTAACAAGCCGCGTCAGGAGACGCCGGTGGCAGCAGGGAGTTAGTTTCTAATTAACGTGCCCACACCTTCATCGGTTAATATTTCCAGCAGCACTGCATGAGGTACGCGTCCATCAATAATATGGGCGGTGCTGACGCCAGCTTGAACGGCGCTCAATGCACAATTAATTTTCGGCAACATGCCGCCATAAATCGTACCGTCAGCAATGAGGCTTTCTACTCGTTCGCTGGTGAGTCCGGTGAGTACTTGGCCTTGTTTATCTTTCAGGCCTTCGATATTCGTCAATAATATTAATTTTTCTGCGCCCAAAGCTTCCGCCACTTTGCCTGCCACCCAATCCGCATTGATATTGTAAGAGGTGCCATTTTTATCTACGCCAATAGGCGCAATAACCGGAATATAGTCGCTTTTAATCAGCAGATTGAGTAAATCAGTTTCTATGTGTTCCACTTCACCGACATGGCCGAGATCAATAATTTCAGGCTCTTTTAATTCTGGGCTGCTATTGAGCTTGCTGCTGTCTAGCTGCCATTTTTTTGCTCGAATTAGCATGCCATCTTTGCCAGTAAGACCGATGGCCTTACCGCCTGCTTGGTGAATTAAATTCACTATTTCTTTATTCACTAAGCCACCCAGCACCATTTCTACTACATCCATGGTTTCGCTATTAGTGACACGCAATCCATCAACAAATTTTGATTCCATGCCTAAACGTTGCAAGAAACTCCCTATGTGTGGGCCACCACCGTGCACTACGATGGGATTAATGCCCACTAATTTCATTAATAAAATATCACGGGCGAAACTGCGCTTTAGGTCTTCATCTACCATGGCGTTGCCGCCGTATTTAATAACCAGCGTTTTACCGAGAAATTTTTGAATATAAGGTAAAGCCTCAGTGAGAACTTTAGCCGTAGTCAGTGCATCGGGGAGAGTGAGTGACATAACAGAACCTGATTTTTTTGGTAGGGGCACGGCATGCCGTGCCCCTA
>CAXNEI010000024.1:0-9167 GCA_964201195.1 Gammaproteobacteria bacterium | reverse complement strand
ATCAACGCCCGGATTAGCAGCAGATAATTCACCAATGCCTAAATCAAATTTTTGCGCAATGGTGTAGAAAACATCGCCAGGCTGTATTACATAGCTGGTGATTTCGCCTATCATATCGTCTTGTGCTGAAAAAATTGCAGCATGGGATGACTGGCTTGAAAAAAACAAACCAGCAAGGATAATGACGATATAACGCAAAGAATGAATGAAGTGCATTTTTTTATTCTAACACATCTATAGACGCAGACTTATGACTCAACCTATCGATTTATTAAATCTACATGAACTGGAAGAAGACCAGACGCAAGAATTCCAGCTCAATCATCAAGCAGTTTTTGCGGTGAAAAAAGATGGCCAAGTCTATGTCTATGAAAATGTCTGTCCCCATTTACAGATTTCATTAAATTTTATGCCCAATGATTTTCTGGATAGCGAGAAGCGTTTTATTACTTGCACGAATCACGGCGCATTATTTGAAATTGAAACAGGATTGTGTGTGGCGGGACCTTGCACAGGGGAATATTTAACGAAAGTGGGTTCCAAGTGATTCGTAAATTTTATAGTAGGGGCACGGCATGCCGTGCCCCTACAAATCACAAATCAACCTTTAACCGTTTGGTTAATATAATTTCCTCTGCCGATAGTTCAGCGCCATAGGCCAAAATTTCCACGCCAGCAGCAGCGGCTTCTCGTAATCGTTTACCATACAACGGATCAATTTCATCGGCTGGCGCAACTACTTGAATACCGGAATGCTGCACGCAAAATAATAATACCGCTCGCTCACCTTGCTGCACGCGAGCGGTTAATTGCTCTAGATGTTTTACTCCACGCTCGGTTTTCGCATCAGGAAATAAACCCAAACCTTGCCCAACACCCAAAGTGACACTTTTCACTTCTACCCAACAGAGCGGTTTATCCTGAGCAATTAATTGAAAATCAATTCGGGTTTTTTCACCGATATTCTTTTCGTCAACAATGGTTACTTCCGAACGAATTTCATCATACTCAGCTAACTCGGTAATTATTTTTTTCTCTAGCGCTTCTTTGACTAACTTGTTTGCACTGTGCGTATTGATACCAATTAAATTTTTATTGATTTCGATTAATTCCCAAGTATGGGGATATTTTCGAGTTTTTTGCGCGGAAGTAGAAAACCAAACTCGACTCCCTGGCTCCGCACAATTTTTCATGGAGCCCGTATTGGGGCAATGCAGTGTAATTATTTCTCCGTTATCCAGCTGCACATCCGCAAGAAAACGCTTGTAGCGTTGAATTAAAATCGCAGATTGTAAGGGTGGGTGGAATTTCATTGGATAAATAATTGCCTCGTTATTTTAGAGCGTTGACTCAATAGGTTTTCGTGCATACAATAACCTAATATGGAAATCACCTACGACTCGACAAAAAACTCTTGCAACATCGAATTGAGAAATTTGAGTTTTGACGAGGCCATCAATTTTGATTTCCGAACAGCGACATTTAGAGTGGATGACCGACGCGACTATGGCGAGACACGCCATCGCGCAATTGGTTTTCTTGGCAACCGGCTGCACGCATTAGTGTTTGTGGAAACCGCCAATGGTATCCGCATCATCAGTTTCCGCAAAGCAAATAAACGCGAGGTACGACAATATGAAAAAGCTTCCCAACCCTGAACTTATTGATGAAGAAAATCCAGAATGGACGGAGGAAGATTTTAGAAGATCTATCGGATTTTCCGATCTACCAAAATCACTACAGGCCAAGCTTGTCGGTGGCCGCCCAAAATCTGCGGTGACTAAACAACGTATTACTATTCGCCTATCACCCAATGTCGTGGATCAATTCCGCGCATCAGGCAGTGGCTGGCAAACTCGAATGGATTTGGCCTTACAAGATTGGTTAAAGACTCATTCTGTGGCGTAAAAAAATGCCCTCACGGGGAGGGCAGAAGCTCTAAATTTTGGTACTGAACTAGTCGTTCACCACCCCGCTTAAGTCAAGCCCGCGCGACGCTGTCGTCGCCCCCCCCTCTCTTCTTGCAGGAGAAGACATTACTGTTGACTCAGCAAAACTAGAGAGTCTTTGTCGATCACCCATCTGGCTTACGTAGGAAGATGTTCGAGAAATCGATGCACCGCCCAATTGCTCTGCATATTGGTTGATGAAATCAAAATCGTCTGACCTTGCTCTAGAAAAGTAGCTGTATAAAGCAATTTCTCCTGGCTGATCTTGAATCTCACGCAGAGATGACGTCACAGCAAAATTGGAAGCTGTTTTGATATTTTCAGAAAATATCTGATTTAAGCGCCGTTGTGCGGCTGAATATACCCCTGCTCCAAGATGCGCATTAATCAATCGGATATTACTAACGAACAATCGCGCGCGCTCTTGCTTCAGTTGATACGCCTGCCCAGAAGCGGATAAGCTCGAAGCATTGGAAGAACTAGAGGAAGTTCGAGCTCGTTGTTGTTGAGCTGGCGCTGCTGGAGTCACTTGATTGCCCTGCGGTTGAGCGCTCTTGGCAGAAGCAAAAACTGCTGCGGTTTGCGGACTAACTGGCGAATGCCGAGAATGACCTGTTCGTTGCAACAACTCTTCTGGCTCGCGAGACTGCACCTCTATTTGTTGTGTCTCTAGTAGAGGCTTCTGCCACTGCGAATATTCTGCTGTAATTTCAGGCGAAGGAGAACGAGTCACTGAACGGCTGCTGCTCGTACTAGCTGGGCTAGAATTTGCTGTTCTCTCTTTTTTCTGTGGCAGTTTTATTTCACCCATTCTTGAATTATAAATTGCTCCATCTTCATGTCGCCAATCCCCATTATCTAATCGCGTCCAGCCCTCATTATCAAACAAATCTGAATTGTTGTAATACCACTCATTTACTTGCTGACGTTGATTCTGTCTGTCAGTAAGGGCTTGAGTTTCGAGTGCATATTTAACAGGAGTATCATCGTCGTGACTTTCAACTTGAGAAATAATTTCTATAGCAGTTTTATTTTTAACATCATATGTTAGCCGCGCTGGCACCTTTGATGTGCGCTGCTCAGCAAACCAACCTGTTTTTTCAGACGATGTATATTCACCCAAATCTGTTATCGTCACTTTTCCGTGAAATCCAGGATTTTCAAACAAGTCTTGATGGAGAAAATGACCTTCACGCGTTGTTTCTTTTTCACCCTCACTGAGATAACTAGTTCCTTCCACTAAAGAAATATCATTTCCTATTGATTCAAAACGACCGGTGTCGGTACTAGCAAGAACGAATGTCCGCTGGGATCGATTAAAGGAAGAAATGGTGCGCGTACCTTCGGTGAGCACATACTGTCCATTATTCCAAGTAAAAATACCTTTTTGAGTTTCTACTTTGCCTTCATAACTTCGCATTATTTCTGCGTAAATAGCGCCACTACGCTCTAACTGTTTAGCTGAGTAGATTTCTTGTTTACTACCACCTGCTCCATCACCTCGGGTAATAGCAATAGAACCCCAGCTCACAAAATTGCCTTGCCAACCGCGACCAAAGCTATCTAGCGTCTCTAAGTCGCGAATATTACTGGATTTACTCCCCGGCTTAACCTGAACGAGCTGACATGCATTGGTGAAAACAGGAGCAGTAGAAATATATTCAGGCGATAACTGCGCATTAATTGAAGTCGCGCTTTTTGCTGATGGCGAAGGCGACGAAGTTCTTTGCCGTGCTGCTCTTGCCGAACAATCAGGTTGGGCAGTCGTTGTTGTTCTATTTGCTGCTGGTTGATCAACAGGCACTCGTGGAGAATCCACTATTTCAGCATGCTCATGTACTACTAGAGATTTTGCTACAACTAAGCTACGTTGTTCAGCTTTAGGTGAGCCAGATGGAGAAAAACTTCTGACTAAATTGGTCAAGCTGCCCCATGCGCTGCTTATTCCATCAGCAATGGCATTAACGACACGTGATGCAGTAGAGCTTATTGAGCTAGCGGAACTCCGACTTGAATTCGAGACGGCATCAGCGTCTTTTTTTCTTGCATCTGAGAGTTGACCTCTGCTGCTGCGACGGGTGGCAACAACCGGCTCTTCTTGTTGAGTGTCTGCTGCTACAACAGAAGCTGGACGTGCAGTGGCTGCAGTATCTGCTACAACAGGAAGAGGGTTTAACACAGAAGAAGTCATGATTGCAGTATGAAGTGCCTGCACAGCTTTATTCAAAGCCGCAGCTTGGCGCAATGCGTCATTCTCACCACGTCCGTCTGCCTTATATTTACCTTCGATTAATTTAGTAAGGTCGATAATGCGAGGCCCTATCGTGACACATGCACTGTTAAAATCAGCTGGTTTATCAAAGATTTTTTTCAGATGAAGAATAAACGTTTTTAGTATCCCTAGGTTTTCCTCTGGAATTATTCTTAACTGCGCATCAACTGCTTCCTGGGAAATTTGCTGCGAACTCATCAATGGCGATACCAAATTTTCTTGTATGGAGTCGAACAGATTTAGCTCCCTGATCAGCCTTTTCACGACTATGTCAAACTTGCGATTTTGAGGTATACCTTTTACCTCGTCATTGAATACATCAAGAGCATTCTTGCCTCCTGCTTTTGCTATCTCTAATAAAGCAGAGTCTATCTGATCGGATAATCCAGGTTTATCACCATCTTTTCTGTAGACTTCATTATCTGGCGCTGATGCTCTCGATTTTTCTTGTTCAAGCTGAACATACAACAGATCAAGTAATTGGGGTATTGCCTGTCGTCGCTCTACTGAAGTCAACCTAGCTTTAGCAACAGCGCCACGAAGATCTATCGCTCTTTGCTCTCGAGCTGCTACTGCCAACGTATTAGCTTCAGCTTTCTTATGCAGCGTATAAATAGCAACGGCCTGCACAAGAGCGGTTTTTTGTTCAGAATTAAGCGACACATCTCCCGAGATAGCATTGACCACAGAAAAGTAGTTAGCATCCGAAATAGCTCCATTCAGAGCTGTTATCCGTTCTTCTACAGCTGTAATTATCTGTTGCATGTTGTTCTCTTGGGCATCCAACCGAGCAACTTTTCCCTTTAAATCTAGATTTTCAGCTAAAGCAGTATAATAATTCACATACTGATTATCTTTCACTGCTGGAATATTGAATCTTCCCAGAATTTCTGTGCAACTTTTAGTCACACCTCTCTTAAAAGGAGCGAATTGCTCAGGCGCAGCAAATGGTATGGGTATGGGTTTTGGAGCTGGAGCAAGTCGTTGTGCTAATTCTCTGGAAAATTTTCGAGCCTGAGCTGATGCCGCCCCGAGACTCTCTCGATAGATGCTTCTTGGATCTTGAATTTCTCGAGAATACTCCGCCATAATTTTACAAACTAGATCAGAGTTTTCATCAATAAGACGTCGCACTGATTCGCAGTCATCTTTAGACACTCTTGTTGTTTTCCCAGCGTTGAAATTGCGCTCCACTAGCCTTCTCATTGTTTGTTGTGGTTGATTAAGAGCAGACCCCTGTTTTCCGTTGACTAACTGCTGAAGAGATAACGTGCCTGCCCGATGGTCATCAAGATTTATGAAATTTCCTAGTTGTGGTGATTTAATAATGTGATTGATTATTTCGAGAAATAAATAAGCTGTGCGCGTATCAAAAGTAAACGCCTGTTGTGCACTAGCTTCGGATGCTTGAGCAGCAGCTGGTCGTTTTCCCGTCTCTGGCGATGAATTACCGGAGGAATGAGAGTCACTAGAAGAGGCATGGAGTTGTTGAGTTGGCGTAGATTTGACACTAGTTAAATGGCTGGTAGATGTCGCTGCTTTAATTGGTGCCGGTGAAGCACTAGAAGAACGTGGCGCTGGCGGCGAACTATCCTGAGATCGAGACATTGGCGATGATGACGCTTCTCTTCTTATTACCGCTCCATTTGCTAAAAATGTAGCCAGTGCTGCGCCTCTTGTTGTTGTACCTGTCATAATCTTTCTCCCAAACTACATATAAAAGACTTTACGGTATGCTACAGGTTGGTTACAAACCGGTCAATGAACTTCTGGAAAACTCTATGCCCACTTCTTCATCATTACGTCTAATTTCCGCTCAGTGGCCAGCGCCTGCTCAGGTAAAGGCTTATGTCACAACTAACCAAGCTAACATGGCATTGCATGTAGGTGATGATCCGAGGAAAGTTTTATTGAATCGTGCCCAGCTAACAGAACAATTACAGCTGACGCAGCCTATTTGTTGGCTGGAGCAACAACATACGACTCTCGTCGTCAAAGCAGATCATTGGCAGCAACCACCTATTGCTGATGCGGTGTGGACGGATCAACCAGGATTGGCTTGCGCAGTGATGACTGCCGATTGTTTGCCGGTATTTTTTACCGATCTTAAAGGTGAAAAAGTGGCAGCAGCTCACGCCGGTTGGCGGGGTTTGTTAGGTGGCGTGTTAGAAAATACGGTGGCTGCGATGCATACTGATCCTGCACAATTAATCGCTTGGTTTGGCCCAGCCATTAGCCAAGCAGCATTTGAAGTGGGTGAAGAAGTGCGCGCTGCTTTTGTTGAACAGGATGCTGAGGCAGTCGCCGCTTTTATTCCTACAGAAAAACCGAATCATTGGTTGGCTGATTTATACCAGCTCGCAAGATTAAGATTAATGCGTCTTGGTTTAACCGCTTGTTATGGCGGCGATTACTGCACCTATAATCAAAGCGATTTGTTTTATTCTTATCGACGCTCAGCGCGCTCAGTTAACATTGGCGGCCGAATGGCTTCGCTTATTTGGTTCGATCCGCCAAGCCAAAAGTCATAATATTCAATAAAGATTTTTCATCATTAGAGGCGGTTTTCTTAAATACCAACTGCCCCTGTTGATTGAAACCTTCATAGCGAGGGAAATTACTGGCTAAGGTTTTTTCCATTGCATCAGCTAGCTCTTTCATATTCATTGCGCGATAGCTTCTGACTGCCATAGCTAACGCATCAGGAATAACTGGTGTAGCTTGATAATGTTCAATAATATAATTTGCGCGATTCGCAGCGGCCACATAAGCACGACGATCAAAATAATAACGGGCAATATAGAGTTCATGCTCAGCTAATAAATTACGCAAATAAATCATTCGTTGACGTGCGTCCCCTGCATAGCGACTGTTAGGAAAACGTTCGACTAACCGGTTAAAATCGGCAAAGGCTTGTTTGACGGAAGCTAAATCACGCTCTGAAGGTTCCGAAGGCAACAATCGACTGAAAACATCACGACCTAAGGTGGAGTGCGCCAAACCCTGCATATAATAAGCGTAATCGACATTTTGATGATCGGGATGCAAACGAATAAATTTATCGGCTTGTTCAGCAGAGGCATTCACATCGAGATTTTTATATTGCGCATAAATTAAATCCAATGCCACTTGATCGCTGTAGCTACCAAAAGGGAATCGCGACTCTAGTTGCTCCAACTGCTCAACCGCTAAAGTATAATTGTCATTGCGCATAGCTCTTTGCGCAGTTTCATAATATTGCTGCTCAGTTAAACGCTGATCTTCTGGTTTGTGCGCGCAAGCTGTTATCAGCAATGCGATGCACAATGTAACTACGAAATGAATTATACGACGCATAAATGTAACTCTCTTAATTCGTGCCGTAGGGGCACGGCATGCCGTGCCCCTACTCATCTTCATCATCAATACCCAATTTTTTCAGTCGATAACGCAGAGATCGAAAAGTCATGCCTAATTTTTTTGCTGTAAGTGTACGATTCCAACGATTGTCTTCAAGGGATTTAAGAATAATAGTTTTCTCAATGCCAGCCAAATGATCTTCCAACGAACCGATACAAGAGAATTTTTCCGCATCGCAAGCAAAAGACAATGCCGTAGTCGGCAAATGCAAGTGCTCCTCTTGAATGGTGTCAGTTTCACATAATGTAAGGGCTCTTTCCAAAATATTTTCTAGTTCTCGCACGTTACCGGGAAAACTATACTGTTGCAGTGCACGCAATGCCGCGGAACTTAATTGAGGCATCGGCGTATCAGAGGCATTCGCTAACCGCTGTAAAAAATGGACGGCGAGTGGCTCAATATCTTCCGTTCGCTGACGCAAGGGCGGCACCGCAAGCTGAATCACATTAATGCGATAAAATAAATCTTGGCGAAATAAATTTTCATTGACCAATTGCTGTAAATTTTTATGGGTAGCGGACAGAATACGCACATCCACTGGAATTTCTTTTTGTTCTCCAATAGGGCGAATATGTTTTTCTTGAATGGCGCGGAGTAATTTCACTTGCATAGCCAAAGGTAAATCCGCTACTTCATCAAGAAATAAAGTACCGCCCTGCGCTGCTTGAAATAAACCACGTTTGTCTTCTACCGCACCCGTAAAGCTCCCTTTTTTATGACCGAAAAACTCACTCTCCATTAATTCGGAAGGAATTGCACCGCAATTCACTGGCACAAAGGGGCCGTTTCTTCGCGGCCCTAAATAATGCATCATTCGCGCGACTAATTCTTTTCCGGTACCTGATTCGCCACTGATATGCACCGGCGCTTGACTCCGCGCTAACTTATGAATGTGTTGTTCAAGTTGCTGTAATTCTTTTGAGCGACCAATAAATTGCGGTGATTTCAAGTGTGCGTCAGTCATTGCATCGACTTGCAAGGCTTTTTCTACTAAGGCGCGCAGACCCGTTAAATCGATGGGCTTAGAAACAAAATCAAAAGCGCCTGCTTTTAACGCTTGAATGGCTGTGTCCACACTGCCGTGAGCAGTGATCATTGCAATGGGCATGTTAGGCCGATGTTTTTGTACGTGTCGCACTAACTCAAGACCATCGCCGTCGGGTAAGCGCATATCAGTGAGGCATAACTGATACGTATTTTTCTTCAAAATCTCTAACGCCTGTTGCAACGTAGCAGCAGTATGCGAAGCAATATTCATCCGCTCCAAGGTAAGCGCAAGCAACTCACGAATATCGGGTTCGTCATCAACAATCAAGGCTGTCACTTTATTAATAGTCATAGTATTTGATCATTCAATTATGAAAGCACCCGCTGCGGATGGGCAAAGGTAATTCGAAAGCAGCAACTGGGCCGTGTATTCGATCCTAAATCCCGAGGCCCTAATAAATCCCGAGGAATAAATGCAAGCGTAGCATGATTCATCTCACACAGCTCTTTCGCCAAAAATAAACCCAGGCCGGTGCCATTGGGTTCAGAGGTATAAAAAG
>CAXNEI010000023.1:0-9419 GCA_964201195.1 Gammaproteobacteria bacterium | reverse complement strand
ACCTTGGCGTAATAATTCATGGCAGCCTTTTGCGACTGGATTATGAATAGATCCTGGTATAGCAAAGACTTCACGATTTTGTTCCACTGCACAGCGAGCTGTCACCAATGATCCGCTCCGTTGAGCTGCTTCCACCACTAGTACACCACGACTTAATCCGCTGATCACTCGATTGCGACGAGGAAATAATTGCGCATGTGGCGCAGTGCCAATAGGAAATTCGCTAATCAGTGCGCCCTGTTCACAGATTTTGTTAGCTAGCATCTTATGTTTGGGTGGATAAATACTATCGAGGCCATGGGCTAATACGGCAATTGTATATCCCGGAGCAGAGAGCGCACCTTCGTGGGCGCAGGCATCAATGCCTTGCGCTAATCCACTGGTAATAGCCCAACCTTGTTGCGCTAATTGTTGAGCAAAAGCGTAGGCATCATTAGTGCCTGTTTGAGTTGGATGACGGGTACCGACTATCCCTATTTGCGGTTGCTGCAAAACAGAGTGCTGACCTTTGATAAATAAAACCGGTGGCGCACCGACAGTATGTTTCAGCAGCTGCGGATATTCAGCATCTTGCCAAGTAATAATGTGATGGTGGGTTGATGTATTCAGCCAGTGCAGATCTACTTCTGCGCCTTTGAATAAAAAATCGTTTTCTGTTGAACCGGAAATAAGTTGTCTACGAATTTCTTGCGGAAGGGGAAGTTGTGATGCAGTGTCAAAAATGGTTTTTGCATTGCCACATTGATTCAATAAAGCTTCGATTTTAGCTGGGCCTAATCCTTTTGTCCGCCACAGCGCCAACCAATAAAATAGTGCGTCCTGCTGCATAGTGATACTTCCTTGATTATACAAACTCCCCCCAGCCCCCTCTTCAACTGAAGAGGGGGAGTCCAAAGTCAAAACCCCCTCTTTTTTAAAGAGGGGGTAGGGGGAGTTAAATGCTAAGCTTTTGCTTTCGGCCCCGCCTGACGAATTGCATCGGACACAGTGTATTTAACAAAATTCGCTTCAAATTGTTTTGCTAGGTCTTCTGCCTTGGCATCATATTCTTCAGGGTTTTTCCAAGTATTTTTAGGCACTAGAAGATTTTGTTCTACACCGGGTACGCTCACTGGCACATCCAAATTAATCACATCGATGTGCTGTGTGGCTACGTTATCTAAAGCGCCACTCAAAATAGCGCGAATAACACCGCGAGTAGTAGGAATAGAAAAACGATGACCTTGGCCGTAAGGGCCGCCTGTCCAACCGGTATTGACCAAAAATACCTGGGTATCGAAAGCAGCCACGCGCTTCATTAATAATTCCGCATAATCACTCGCTGGGCGTGGGAAGAAAGGTGCGCCAAAGCAAGTGCTAAAAGTGGATTTAATGCCGGTGCCTTGACCGACTTCTGTGCTGCCCACCAGCGCGGTGTAACCACTTAAAAAGTGATAAGCCGCTGCTTCTTTACTAAGTTTCGAAACGGGAGGCAACACTCCGGTTAAATCGCAGGTAAGGAATATGGCGTATTTAGGTTCGCCAGCGCGATTTTCCAAAACACGCTTAGGAATATGTTCTAGAGGGTAGGCGGTGCGGCCATTTTGAGTCAGGCTTACGTCGTCATAATCTGCGCAGCGGGTTTCAGGATTCACTACCACGTTTTCGATCACTGAACCAAAACGGATAGCATCCCAAATCACTGGCTCATTTTTTTGGCTGAGGTTAATGGTTTTTGCGTAGCAGCCGCCTTCCAAATTAAACACACTGCCTTCCGCCCAGCCATGTTCATCGTCACCAATTAAATAACGTTCTGGATCAGCAGATAAAGTGGTTTTCCCGGTACCAGACAAACCAAAGAATAAAGCAGTAACGCCATCTTCACCGACATTAGAAGAGCAGTGCATAGGTAATACATGCTTTTCGGGCAATAAAAAGTTTTGCACAGAGAATAGGGCTTTTTTCAATTCGCCGGCGTAACGCATGCCTGCAATTAATACTTTTTGTGCAGTGAAATTCAGAATGACACAGCCTTCGCTGTTTGTTTGGTCCCGAGCTGGCTCACAAATAAAATTCGGTGCGTGTAATACCTGCCATTCAGTTTTTTTGCTGGGATTGTACTGTGGCGGTTGAATAAACATATTACGGGCAAACAAGTTATGCCATGCCGTTTCAGTCGATACTTTAACGGGCAAATAATGTTCAGGATCAGCCGCTACATGCAAGTGAGAAATGAATCGATCACCTTGCTGTAAATAATTGCTGACGCGCAGCCATAATGCATCAAAAGCAGCAGGTTCAAAGGTTTGATTCACCGGGCCCCAATGAACAGTTCCTTCCGTTAGTTCATCTTTTACGATGAAGCGATCTTTGGGTGAGCGACCGGTGCGAGCTCCAGTGTTAACAACCAACGCACCCGTATCAGCTAAAATGCCTTCTTCGCGGCACAGCGCCATTTCAATGAGTTGTACAGAGCTGAGGTCTTGGTAAATGGTCGGCGCTTGCGTCATGATAGGTATCCTTGCGGAGGTGTGGTCAGAAAAACAAAAAGATTCGTACTTGCCAAATAAGAAAGGCGCGCATTATGCCAAAAGTTAAGGGATTTCTCTAGATGCTGCGCAAATTATCGCAGGGTCACTTCTTTGGTGTCCGGATCACGAAATTTGCCTGCTGCGACAAGCGCATCCAGATATTCCTGCCAGATACGATCTTGGTTATGGCAGAGTTCAAATAAATAATCCCAGGTATATAAACCCGTATTGTGGCCATCATCAAAATGAATGCGAATGGCATAGGTGCCAACCGATTCTATTTGCTGAATGCCTACGTGCTGTTTGCCTATCTGCAATACTGGTTTGCCGTGGCCCTTCACTTCTGCAGAAGGTGAGTGAACTCGCAAATATTCTGCGCTGAGCGTGAAAGAGTTATCGGCATAACCTATTTCCAACGTTTTGGATTTTTTATGCAGATGAATTTTTTTAGGCAGAGCGCCTTTTAATGGAGGAATAGCGGTCACAAAATATACCGACTTAAATCATCATCGCCTGCCAATGCATCCAGGTGCTTGCTGACATATTGTTGATCAATGACAAAAGTCAGATTTTCACTGGCGCGTTCATCGGCTTCAAAAGAAATTTCTTCTAATACTTTTTCTAACACCGTATGCAAACGACGCGCACCGATATTTTCGGTATTTTCATTCACCTGATAAGCAATTTCTGCAATGCGGCGTACGCCATCAGCGGTAAAGCTGATGTGCAATCCTTCGGTACCGATCAGCGCTTGGTATTGTTCTGTCAGTGAAGCATTAGGCTCGGTAAGAATGCGTTCAAAATCCTGCGGCGTCAGCGCTTGTAATTCTACGCGAATGGGTAAACGACCCTGTAATTCAGGAATTAAATCCGATGGTTTGGATAAATGGAAAGCGCCAGAAGCAATAAATAAAATATGATCGGTTTTCACCATGCCATATTTAGTGCTGACAGTGCAGCCTTCAATTAACGGCAGTAAATCTCGTTGTACGCCCTCACGAGAAATATCTGATCCACTGACTTCGCCACGTTTTGCGACTTTGTCTATTTCATCAATAAAGACAATGCCATTTTGTTCTACAGAATGAATGGCCATGGATTTTAAATCATCTTCATTAATTAATTTAGCCGCTTCTTCGTCAGTGAGTTGCTTCAGCGCTTCTTTCACCTTCATCCGCTTGTGGCGTTTTTTATTATTCGCTAAATTAGAAAACATGCTCTGCAGTTGATTGGTCATTTCTTCCATGCCGGGAGGCGCCATAATTTCCACGCCAAAAGCGGCAGCGGAAAGTTCAATTTCAATTTCTTTATCGTCGAGTTCACCTTCACGTAATTTTTTTCGAAATACCTGGCGAGTATTATTGTCTTTTAATTCATCGGCCGTAGCATCACTGCGTGCAGGTCGTAATAAAGCATCCAGCACTTGTTCCTCTGCTAAATCCTTCGCTTGGATTAAGACTTTTTCAGTGGCTTGTTCTCGTAACATTTTCACTGCCATATCGGCGAGATCACGAATAATTGATTCCACATCGCGGCCCACATAACCCACTTCAGTGAATTTAGTCGCTTCTACTTTAATGAAGGGTGCCTGCGCTAGTTTTGCTAAGCGGCGCGCGATTTCAGTTTTTCCCACGCCAGTAGGTCCAATCATTAAAATATTTTTTGGCGAAATTTCATTGCGTAAAGCTTCTGGCAATTGCATGCGGCGCCATCGATTGCGCAAAGCCAAAGCAACGGCGCGCTTAGCGTTGTGTTGACCGATAATATGTTTGTCGAGTTCTTGGACAATGGCTTTAGGGGATAGTGTAGGCATAATATTCTCTTTCAAATAGGCGTATTAAGATGATAAATAATTTTTATGATTCGTCATTCAAGGTTTCAATGGTGCGATGATGATTGGTATAAATACAAATATCTGCCGCGATGGATAAACTTTTTTCTACCATATCGTAGGCACTTAATTCCGTATTATGCAGCAAAGCACGCGCAGCGGATTGTGCAAAAGCACCGCCGGAGCCGATGGCAATAATGCCTTCTTCGGGCTCGATCACATCGCCGTTACCGGTAATAATTAATGAGGATTCTTTATCCGCTACTGCTAATAAAGCTTCTAGTCGACGCAAAATTCGATCAGTGCGCCAGTCCTTCGCCAGTTCTACTGCTGCGCGAACTAATTGGCCTTGGTGTTTTTCTAATTTACCTTCGAAACGTTCGAATAAAGTGAAGGCATCCGCAGTGCCGCCAGCAAAACCTGCAAGAATGGTATTTTTGTAGAGTTTGCGCACTTTTTTCGCATTACCTTTCATGATGGTATTGCCAAGACTAACTTGACCATCACCACCAAGCGCCACTTGACCGTTGCGACGCACAGATAAAATGGTTGTGCCTCTGTATTGTTCCATCGGAATATCCTTGAGAAGAGAAAACTCGAATGCCAGGAGGTAGGGGCGCCCTAGGAAAAAATCAAGGGGCTCTGCTGCTGGCCTTCACTGTATGTAAAGCTTTTAACAAGGATAAAGCTTCAAACAATTGATAGTCTTCGTTGATTGCTTTGTCGGTAGCTATAGGAGCATTGGGGGATTGAGTTTTGGTTGTCGGATCAGCTGCATTACCATTGGCTAAATGGCCGGGTAAATCGGCTTCCGTATATTGACCATTATCTTGATTGAGCTTCGTTACTTTCGCAGCATCCACGCGCACATCAGGTACGATACCTTTGGCTTGAATGGAGCGACCACTCGGCGTGTAATATAAAGCAGTAGTAAGTTTTAATGCTTTGCCATTGGTTAAAGGCAGGACGGTTTGCACGGAGCCTTTACCAAAACTGGTGGTGCCCATAATAATTGCACGATGTTGATCTTGTAGCGCGCCAGCAAGAATTTCTGAAGCAGAAGCAGAGCCGCCATTAATTAAAACAATCAATGGCGCGCCATTTAATAAATCGCCAGGTGTTGCGCTGAATTTTAAATCGGAATCAGGCAAGCGGCCTTTGGTATAAACAATCAATCCGTTATTTAAAAATAAATCAGCAATGGCTACTGCGGATTGTAAAATGCCACCAGGATTATTTCTCAAATCTAAAACTAAGCCATTCAGTGGATTTTCTTTGGTATTGAGTTTTTTCAGCGCATTAGCAACTTCTTTACCGGATTCTTCTTGGAACTGACTTAATCGTATGTAGCCATAATGCGGCTCTAGTAATCGACTTTTTACGCTTTGGACTTTAATGACGGCGCGCACTAAAGTGAGCTCAATCGGTTGATGTACGCCTTCACGAATCAAGGTGAGTTTTATTTTGCTGCCGACTTTACCGCGCATCATAGCAACGGCATCATCTAGTGCGGTGCCTTTAATGGGTTTTCCGTCGATTTTAACAATGGTATCGCCCGCTCGAATACCGGCCTTTTGTGCTGGGGTATCGTCGATGGGGCTAATGATTTTGATAAAGCCATTTTCCATGCCGACTTCAAGGCCTAAACCACCAAATTGACCCGATGTATTGATACGTAAATTATCAAAATCTTTTAAGTCCAAATAAGCAGAATGAGGATCTAATTCATTGAGCATGCCCTTAATCGCTTTTTCCAACAAAGTAGTGTCGTCAATTTTTTCTACGTAGGAATTTTTGATGTGATCTAAAATATCTACAAAGGTACGTACTTCATTAACAGGTAGTTGTGTTTGTGGTGCTGCGGGTGGTTTGGTTGCTGCAGGTTGGGCAATCGCTGTAGTAGCTAACAAGCCAATGAAGAGGGCGCTGAGTAGTCTGCGTGATAAACAGTTCATGAGATTCCTTGATTAAAAGTTATCGTTTTGGCATCCATGTCAGTGGATCGACTGGTCTGCCTTGCGCACGAATTTCAAAATATAACCCGCTTTGATCATTTCCGCCTGTTTGGCCCACATGAGCAATAGTTTCGCCCGTATTAACGGTGACCCCAACTTTTTTCAACAAGTTTGCATTATGGCCATATAAACTGAGATAACCGTTGTTGTGATCGATGATCAACAACAAACCAAAGCCACGTAACCATTCGGCAAACACTACGGTGCCGCCGCGTACCGCAACCACCGGGGTACCACTCGATGCACTGATAAAAATGCCGTTCCATCGCAGTTGACCTTCGGCGCGAGATTCGCCAAAGCGATGCGCTAACTGACCTTGAGTTGGCCATAATAAATCCCCGCGCAAAGGTTGTACGCGTACAGGCGCTTGCGGTTTTCGACTATTACTTTTGGTATGACTAGGCTGCGGTGGGGGTTTTTTTTGTTGTCTGTTCAGTCGAGTAATCAAATTTGTTAGTGCTTGCTGATCCTTTTGTAGCTCGCGTAGTTGGCTTTTTTCCCGTGCAATTTTTGCTCGGCTTTCTTGCAACACGGTTTTGCGTTCTTGCAGGCTTTCATTCAATTGCAAGCGCGTTGAGGATAATTCAACTTTTTTATGTTGTAGCTGTTGTAATTTGTCAGCTTTTTCTTGATTCAGCTGGCGTAATTTTTCCAGGGTTTGTTGATAGTTCTGCAAGCTGCTCAATTGAGAACGAGTGATATATTCATAGTATTTCAGCATGCGGCTTACCGCTTCAGGATCCTCTTGATTGAGCATTAATTGCAGTCTTGAATGCTGACTGTTGCGATAGGCGCTGCGCACATTTTTTCCGAAGGCAGTTTGTTGCGCTTGCTGACGTTTTTCTAATTCTGCAATGTGCGCCTCTAATGCGGCTAATTCTTTTTCTTGTTGCGTTGCTTGTTGGTTGGTGCGATTAAAGGTCTGTTGTAATGAGCTGACTTTTAATTCAGTTGCTTTCAGTTCATGCTCGTTTTTTGTATGAATTTTCAGGGCGTGAAAAATCATTTCCTTCAGGCTTTGAATTTTGCTTTTTTGCTCTGTGAGTTGGGATTTGGCTTCGCGGAGAGAAGCAGGCGCTGTCTCCTTAGCGAAAGCAGGATGCCACAGCACTAAAAAGATAAGGCCGAATAGCCATGTTATTCCGCGCAACCGACGACTCATGGGGGGTCCTTTTTTTAAAACTCGTTTTGAATCCGCTTGTAGCCTTGGACGAGAGAATTATTGGTGCGTGCCACGCTTTCCGAGAACTCAGATGCTTGAGCGGTGACTTTCGGAATCGTATTTAAATCAGTATGCGCTCCAATGCGCTCGGTGGAAGGCACATAAAAGTTAGGTGGTAAATCACAGCCATCTACCACAGCGTTATGTCGCACAACGCATCCTTCACCCACCGTACAATTAAATAGCACACTATTAAAGCCGATAAATACACCATTGCCCACAGTACAAGGGCCGTGCACGATGGCGCGGTGGGCAATAGAAGTACGCTCACCAATAGTGACAGCAGCGCCTGCTTTCGAATGAATAACGACGCCATCTTGGATATTAGAGTGCGCACCTATGATGATGGCCTCCATATGGCCAGCTGCGTCCACTTCATCGGCGCGAATCACCGCATAAGGCCCGATGAATACATTTTCATGCACAATAATTTTTCCGCAGAGAATAGCGGTAGGGTCTACGAAAGCACTTTCGTGAACTTCCGGTAAATCGCCTCGTGGATTTTTACGAATCATCGGGATATAACCTTGGCGCGGAATGACAGGTATGTCTGCTAAAGAATTAACGAATCGTTAACTATAAACAAAAAGCGCTGCTGTATACAGATAAAATGGTGGCCAGAGGCAGAATCGAACTGCCGACACGAGGATTTTCAATCCTCTGCTCTACCGACTGAGCTATCTGGCCAAAAATGAGAGACGCAGATCGGAAGGGCGCTCATTAAACCTTTCTCGCGGAGAAGCGTCAAGAAGCATCTTTCATTTTTATAAAAGACACGCCAATTGTTTGTTTTTTGATCGGAAATATTCGGCTTGCCAATAAAAAGAATAAGCATTGCAGTTTTTCTTGGTTTTATTGAATAAAGAGAGCAACTACATTGCGCAGGTCGTTTTTTCTGGCTGGAGGAATTTTTATGTTAGCTTATTCTGCTCGTCGAGGACTCCTTGGCATTGCTTTAATTGTTGGTTTAATCACCCAAGCGCAAGCCGTTACTTTATTGAACGTGTCCTATGATCCTACGCGGGAACTCTATCAAGATTTCAACAAGTCTTTTGCGGCTTATTGGCAAGCACAGAAAAAGGAAAAGGTCAGCATTAAACAATCGCATGGTGGCTCAGGCAAGCAAGCCCGTTCAGTCATTGATGGTTTAGAAGCTGATGTAGTGACTCTGGCTTTGGCCAGTGATATTGATGCTATTGCTGAAAAATCAAAATTATTGTCGCCCAACTGGCAAGCACGTTTGCCGAATAATAGTTCACCTTATACTTCCACCATTGTTTTCTTGGTGCGGAAAGGCAATCCAAAACATATTCGCGATTGGAATGATTTGGTGAAGCCGGGTGTTTCAGTGATTACGCCTAATCCAAAAACTTCGGGTGGTGCGAGATGGAATTATTTGGCCGCTTGGGCCTATTCATTAAAAAATGAAGGTAATAATCCAGCAAAAGCAAAAAGTTTCGTGAGTCGTTTATATAAAAATGTGCCTGTGTTAGATTCCGGTGCCCGTGGTTCTACTACCACTTTTGTCGAGCGTCGTATTGGTGATGTGTTATTAGCTTGGGAAAATGAAGCTTTCTTAGCGATTAAAGAATTTGGCGCGGATAAATTTGAAGTGGTAGCACCTTCCTTGAGCATTTTGGCTGAGCCGCCTGTAGCTGTGGTGGGCAAAAATGTCGACAAACATCGTACCCGTGCAGTGGCTGAAGCTTATGTAAAGTATTTATATAGCAAGCAAGGTCAAGAAATTGCGGCAAAAAATTTCTATCGCCCAACCAATCCTGAAGTAGCGGCTCGCTATGCTAAGCGATTTCCCAAAATTCATTTGATTCAATTGGGTGATG
>CAXNEI010000022.1:0-9571 GCA_964201195.1 Gammaproteobacteria bacterium | reverse complement strand
TTGGGCACAGCCTAAAATAACGCCTACTTTGCGTGGCTATTCCGATCAACAGATTGCGGAGAAATTAGGTATTGCAGAATCAGAGCCAGAAGGACTATTTTTCCCGGACACCTATGAATACAGCGGCGATACCACCGATGTTTTATTATTAAAGCGCGCCTATGATCGTATGCAAAAAGTTTTAGCTGAGGCTTGGGAAAAACGTGCGCCGGGATTACCCTACAAAGAACCCTATCAAGCATTAATTATGGCTTCTATTGTAGAAAAAGAAGCGCATTTATCACAGGAGCAGCCTATTATTGCTGGCGTTTTTTTGCGTCGAATGGCAATAGGAATGCGACTACAAACTGATCCCACAGTCATTTATGGTTTAGGCCAAACTTTTAATGGTAATTTAACGCGCTCCGATTTATTAACCGATACAGCTTACAACACCTATACCCGCAAAGGTTTACCGCCAACCCCAATTGCTGCGCCAGGAAAAACTGCTATTGAAGCAGCGCTGCATCCTGCGCCAGGTACAGCTTTATATTTTGTGGCAACAGGGGATGGCAGCCATTATTTTTCTACCACTTTGGATGAGCATCAGCGGGCGGTAGAAAAATATCAGTTAGGGCGATAATGGATAAAGGTATAGAGATTAAATTTTTTTAGACACGCTCAAGACATCCCTGTACGCTTCATTGCGACCATCCTTGGCCGCAAAAAGTCTAAAAATTTAATCTCTATACCTTTAGGGGTGAATAGGAGGAAAAGATGAATTTAAAAAATATCCCAGCAAAAATGATTGTCATCGACGGTGTCGATGGCGCAGGTAAAGGTCTGCAATCAAAAACTTTATATGCAGCTATGCAAAAAGCGGGATTGCCGGTGATATTAACCCGCGAGCCGGGTGGTTCTCCGGGTGCGGAAGAAATTCGTCGATTGTTGGTAGAAGGCGATCCAAATAAATGGGATGCGATGACTGAGTTATTATTGGTTTATGCCGCGCGACGTTCCCACTTATGTCAAACAGTCTGGCCCGCGTTAGAGCAAGGCACTTGGGTGATTAGCGATAGATTTGCTGATTCCTCTCGTGCTTTTCAAGGCATTGCTGGTGGATTAGGTTTGGATCTGGTCAATCAAATGCATCAATTAGTGGTGGATGATTTTGAGCCGGATTTAACGTTTATTTTGGATGTGGCACCGGAAATTTCTTTAGCGCGTGCAAAAGCGCGCGGCGATCATGAAAATCGATTTGAACAAAAAGAAATGGCCTATCACGAAAAAGTGCGTTTGGCATTTTTGCAGTGTGTGGAAATAGATCCGCATAATCATGTAATCATCGATGCTTCCGTTGCGCCGGAACAAGTCAGTAAAAATCTATTAGCGCAAGTGAATCAGCGATTCAATTTGAATTTATCATGAGCGATGTAAAGCAGCAGCTCGCTTGGCAACAATCTATCTGGCACCCCTCCATCTGGCGAGAGCTAACTGCGTTAGCCAAACACAATCAACTACATCATGCTTTTATTTTTACTGGTCCGCGAGGGATCGGCAAATATCAGCTTGCATCAGCCTATGCCAGTTATTTGTTGTGCGATGCACAAAGCTCAGTGCAACAAGCGTGTGGTGTGTGCAAAAGCTGTCGACTGATTCAAGCGAATAATCATCCGGATTTATATGATATTCAACCAGAAGAAAAATCTAAAATTATTAAAATTGATCAAGTCCGTCAGCTAATTACTGAGTTGGGAAAAACCGCGAGTTTATCGGGTCGGCGTATAGTGATCATCAATCCCGCAGAAGCAATGAATGAAGCCGCAGCGAATGCTTTATTAAAAAATTTGGAAGAGCCGGGCGCTAATACTCATTTTTTTCTGATTGCTGAATCGGTGGATTTATTGCCACCAACTATTCGTAGTCGTTGTCAGGTATTGAGATTAGCTGCACCGAATCAACAGCAAGCAACATCTTGGTTGCAGGATCAGCTAGTTGCGCAAGAGATATCACTATCAACTAATGATCTCAACGAATTATTGCGTCTAGCCGGTGGCGCACCTTTATTAGTGGTTGAATTAATTCAGCAGTACACGCTGCCTATATTGTTGGCGCAAATAAAAATGCTATCGGAAGATTTATTGGCTTTGCAGCAAAGAACATTACATCCTTTAGTTTGCGCAGCGCGTTGGCAAAAAAGCCCAGTGCCGTTTCCTCTGTTATTAGTTTGGTGGATTTATGGTTTACAAGGGCAGTTAGTCGAAGCTGTTGGGCGTAATGAATTACGCCCCTACAAAACAGAAAAACAGATGGCCTTTCTAGATCATCTGCTAGAAGTTCGTGGTCAACTGCAAAAGCATACAACCTTGAATGAAGCCTTGCTATTAGAGGATTTGCTGATTCGTTGGTATGACCTTTCGCAAACTACCAATGGCTAACTATACTGCGAATTAAGAGTTAAAAAAGCCGCATGGCGGCTATTGATGGTAGGCAGGTCATTTATGGCCTGCAAATGAGGTTTATCTATCATGGTGAGTCCTAAATCAGGCGGTGCAAGCCGCGGCGGTATTCTGTCCCTCGCTATTAAAGACAAAACAGTCCTGTATTCCGCTTATATGCCGTTTCTCCGCCATGGCGGATTGTTTGTCCCAACCAATAAAAGTTACAAGTTAGGCGATGAAGTGTTTTTGTTATTGGATTTAATGGAAGAAGCTGAAAAATTACCTCTTGCGGGAAAAATTGTTTGGATTACGCCGCCAGGTGCTAATGGCAATAAAACCGCTGGCATAGGTGTAGAATTTAACGATCAAGAAGGTTCGCCGAAGCAAAAAATAGAAAATTATTTGGCGGGGACTTTAACTGCTGATCGTCCTACGCATACGATGTAAATGTCCACGGATGCAGCCAAGGATTTTTCTCTGGCTGTATGGGTTGATTCAAATAAGTCTTTAAATAAGCAATAAATTCTATTCGCGAAATACTACTCGCACCTAAGCTGAGCAGATGATCATTAGCCAGTTGGCAATCAATAAGTGGGAAATCATAGGCTGCAAGATTTTTTACTAAATAAACAAAAGCTACTTTAGATGCATCGCTTACCCGGCTAAACATAGACTCACCGAAAAATAATTTGCCCATGGATAAACCATATAAACCACCGACTAATTCTCCATTAAGCCAAGTTTCTACCGAATGGGCATAACCCAATCGATGGAGTTGTTGATAAGCTTTTGCCATCGGATCAGTAATCCAGGTATTTTCTTCATAAACTCTCGGCGCACGACAACCCGCTAATACTTGATCAAATGCTGTGTCATAACTAACAGTAAATTTCTGATTCTTCAAAGTTTTACGCAGGCTACGGGAAATATTCAGTTGGTGGGGGTATAACACGCAGCGTGGATCCGGTGACCACCACAAAATCGGCTGGTCAGCGCTGTACCAAGGAAAAATACCTTGGCGATAGGCTGAAATTAATCTTTCTGGGCTTAAATCGCCGCCGATAGCCAACAACCCGCTGGGTTCTATGAGGGCAGAATCAACAGGTGGGAAATCCGGCGAAGTATTAGATAAGAAAGTAGGCAGTTGTCTCATTGATTAAGTATTATCTAAATATCGCTCTGCATCCAATGCTGCCATGCAACCGGATCCTGCGGAAGTAACAGCTTGGCGATAAATAGAATCCGCTACATCACCGGCAGCAAATACGCCAGGAATCGAAGTAGCCGTAGCATTACCTTTAATGCCAGATTGCACCACTAAATAATTATGATTCATCTCTAGTTGATCAACAAACAATGATGTATTGGGTGAGTGGCCGATAGCGATAAACACGCCGGTAAGAGTTTCTTCTTTTATTTCTCCATTTACGGTATTTTTTAACCGTATGCCGGTAACGCCAGAATTATCGCCGAGTACTTCATCTAATTCGTGATTCCATTCAATGCGTACGTTGCCAGTGCGAGATTTTTCTATTAATCGATCCTGTAGAATTTTTTCGCCGCGCAACTGATCTCGTCGATGAATTAATACCACTTCTTTGCAAATATTCGATAAATATAGCGCTTCTTCCACTGCTGTATTGCCGCCGCCAATCACCGCGACTTTTTGATTGCGATAGAAAAATCCATCACAGGTAGCGCAACCGCTGACGCCTTTACCCATAAACGCTTCTTCAGAAGGAATACCTAAATATTTAGCTGAAGCACCCGTCGCAATAATCAGTGCATCACAGGTGTAATCACCAGCATCACCTTTGAGCAGAAAAGGTTTTTGATTCAGTGAGCAGGTATGGATAGTATCCGCTACAATTTCCGTATTAAAACGTTCCGCGTGTTGTTGCATGCGAATCATTAAATCGGGTCCTTGTAGGCCTTCCACATCACCGGGCCAATTATCTACTTCAGTAGTGGTGGTTAATTGACCGCCTTGTTGGAGGCCGGTAATTAATACTGGTTTCAGGTTGGCTCGAGCAGCGTAGACTGCGGCGGTATAGCCAGCAGGGCCAGAACCTAAAATAATTAAGCGTGCGTGTTTGGATGTCGACATTGTTTTTCCTTAAGTTGAGAATTGGCTTCAAAACATCTTGCAACAGTTGTTTATGCCTATGGCCTACATTATGAGAGATAAAAGCGCGCTTCTCCAGTGCATATTCCACTAAAATAAACCTAATCAACGCTCTTTGTTAAAGGGGGAGCATTTATCATTTAAAGAGGAACGTGTGAAAAGTAAAAAACGCTTAGCCAATAAACGGAAAATAATGAACGCCCAGCAGACTGGAACTTCTTCAGAAGGACAGTTCGGCCATGTGGTGCAAGAAAGCTTGTTGGTAGGCATGTTAGTCGTTTTAGCTTTTTTAATGATTACGTTAATTAGCTATCAGCCAGAAGATCCAGGATTTTCTTATTTAGGCTCCAATCCAACAGTAGCCAATGCCGGTGGTCGAGTAGGCGCTTGGATTGCTGATGTCAGCCTATCGCTGTTTGGTTATTTTGCTTATGTATTTCCGCTGCTGTTAACCTATCGCATTGTGCAAGCCTTAAGAAAACGCCATGAAGAAGATCCACAGCCTTGGACCATGGCAATGCTACTGTTAAAAAGCGCCGGCTTAATTTTATTATTATTATCAGGCGCAGGCATTACTGCATTGCATTTTGAAGCCAATTATTTACCTAATGGTTCGGGTGGCATTTTAGGATTGGAAATTGCTCATTGGGCCAGTCATACTTTTAATGTCTTAGGCGCGAATTTAATCTTACTGGCTGTTTGTTTGATGGCGCTAACTTTGATTTTGCATATTTCCTGGCGACATGTGGTGGAAAATGTAGTTAATGGACTCTCTTTTATTGCTCGTGCTTTTTGGGTTGGTTTGCAGGGTCAGTGGCAAAGTTTATCTCGAACCCAAGTAAAAGAAATTCAACAACCCTTGCCACTAAAAGTGGCTAAGCCAAAAGTAAAACCAGCGCTACCAGCAAAAAATCAACGAGAACTGGCAGAGCCTTTTTTTAATGAAGCTAATTTAGAGAATGATGAAATTCGACAGCCTGTAGCCATTCCTATTATTCGTACGGCCCGTGAACCGATTAACCAGCCTATGCCAACTGCAATGGAAAAACCTCGTCTCGCTGTGAATAAAGAGTTGGGGAATAAAGAGTCGGCAAATAAAAAACCGTTGAAAATTGCTGAATTTCCTAAACCTGCAGAACTGAGTCAGCGTGCGCAAAAAGAAAAACAACGGAGTTTATTTGCTGCTGAGCCAGAAGGTCCGTTGCCAGCTATCAGTTTATTAGATCCGCCACCGCCACCGACTAATCGAGGCTTTAGCCAAGAACAATTGCAATCCATGTCGCGCTTACTCGAATTAAAGCTGCGTGATTTTAATATTGAAGCCGAAGTAGTTGCAGTCATTCCTGGCCCCGTAGTCACGCGCTTTGAAATTCAACCAGCGCCCGGGATTAAAGTCAGCCGTATTACCAATCTAGCGAAAGATTTAGCGCGTTCACTCGCTGTGGTGAGTGTGCGAGTGGTGGAAGTAATTCCAGGAAAAACCGTGGTGGGGATAGAAATTCCTAACCAAGAGCGCGAAGCTATTTGCTTGAGTGAAGTTTTATCTTCTAAAGCCTACGATCAATCAAAATCGCCGCTGACTTTATGTTTAGGAAAAGATATTGCCGGTCAGCCAACCGTAGCAGATTTAGGAAAAATGCCTCACTTATTAGTAGCGGGAACTACCGGTTCCGGAAAATCTGTCGGTTTAAATGTCATGTTAGCCAGTATGCTGTTTAAAGCCACGCCGGCTGAATTACGCATGATCATGATCGATCCAAAAATGTTGGAATTATCGATTTACGATGACATTCCTCATTTATTAGCGCCGGTAGTAACTGATATGAAGGAAGCGGCTAATGCATTGCGTTGGTGTGTGGCGGAAATGGAGCGGCGTTATAAATTAATGGCTGCCATGGGTGTGCGCAATCTAGCCGGATTTAATCGTAAAATTCTCGATGGCCAAGAAGCGGGAGAACCCTTAACCGATCCGCTGTGGAAAGCCGAATTAAGTTTAGAAACTCAGCCGCCTGAATTAACTACCTTGCCTTATATCGTGGTGGTAATCGACGAATTTGCTGACATGATCATGATTGTGGGTAAAAAAGTCGAAGAGCTGATTGCGCGGATTGCCCAAAAAGCGCGCGCAGCAGGTATTCATTTAATTTTGGCCACTCAGCGGCCCTCCGTAGATGTGATTACCGGTTTAATTAAAGCCAATATTCCTTCACGTATTGCTTTTCAAGTCTCTTCTAAGATAGATTCTCGCACAATTCTTGATCAGGGTGGCGCAGAACAATTATTGGGTTACGGCGATATGTTATATTTACCGCCGGGCACCAGTTTACCGATTCGGATTCATGGCGCTTTCTTGTCTGATGAAGAAGTGCATCGTATTTGTAATGATTGGCGAGCACGCGCTAAACCGGATTATTTGCAAGAAATTATCGATGGTGCTCATGAGTCAGGCTCTGCGCCGGGATTTGAACCCGAAGGCATGGAAGACAGCGAGCAAGATCCACTTTACGATGAAGCGGTGCGTTTTATTACGGAAACCCGCAGAGTTTCCGTCTCTTCGGTACAACGTAAATTAAAAATTGGCTATAACCGTGCAGCAAGAATGGTTGAAGCGATGGAAATGGCTGGTGTGGTTAGTGAGCTGCAAGGCAGCGGATTGCGGGAAGTGTTAGCGCCACCACCGATTTAAAAAAGGAAAATATGCATGCCAGTGGTCAGTCGATTTCTTGGAATTATTATTGCCATGTATTGGGATGATCACTCGCCTGCGCACTTTCATGCAAAATATGGCGGGTATGAAGTCGTTGTTAATATAGCGACGGGTGTTGTTGAAGGAAAATTTCCTAAGCGTGCTTTAAAGCATGTATTAGAATGGTATGAGTTACACAAGGACGAGCTGCTGAAAAATTGGGAGTTATGCCGACAGCAAGAAAATCCTCATGCGATTGAGCCATTGGAGTAATAATGATGTTTTTACATGTCGTTGCAGCCGAATATCTGAAAGAATATAAAATTAAAGTGACATTTAATGATGATCGAACAGGTATTATTGATTTACAAGATGCCTTGAAAGGTAAAGTCTTCTCGCCGCTGTTGGATGTAAATGTGTTTTCTCAGTTTGTGCTGGATAAAGAATTGGACACGCTTGTTTGGCCTAATGGGGCTGATTTTGCTCCAGAATTTCTTTATTTTAAAGCGTTTAATCATATTGCAGAATTACAGCCTCAATTTACTGCTTGGGGCTATGTCGCGTAATCCAACTTAAAGAATCATCCTATGAAAATTTTCTCCAAAGCATTTTTATTCTGCGCCGCTTTCATCAGTGTGTTAGCCCATGCTGATCCGGCGGCAGAGTTAAATGCGCAATTAAAAGCTTTTACCAGCTTGTCTGCGAAATTTTCTCAAACAGTCACTAGCGCTAAAGGGAAGCAGCAATATAAAGCCCAGGGTTTGATGCAAGTGCAAAAACCCAATCAACTTTATTGGGAAACTCAAACACCACAGCCGCAAATTATCGTGGCCGATGGAAAAAAACTCTGGATTTATGATCAAGACTTAAATCAAGTGACCATGAAGCCAATGACTCGAGAATTAGAAGCGACGCCCGCATTATTATTAAGTGGGAAAATAGAAAAAATCGTTCAGTTTTATCAAGTGAGTTTACTGCCCGCGCAAAAAGGATTTACTGCTTTTGAGTTAATTCCTCTTGGCAAGAAAAAAAACGCCTTTCAAAAATTAGATTTGATTTTTAAGCAGGGTAGTTTAGTGGTGATGGATTTATGGGACAATGTGGGGCAAGCCACCCATATTGAATTTTCTCAAGTGAAAATGAATGCTGTTATTGATCCAAAGAAATTTAATTTTATTCCACCAAAAGGTGCGGATGTGGTGAAAGATTTTAATTAGCCATGAATACTCTAACGGATAGCGCTTTTACTCATCAACCTCTGGCCGCTCGAATGCGGCCAAGTTGTTTAATGGAGTATGTGGGGCAACAGCATTTATTAGCGCTGGGGAAACCGCTGCGCACCTCTCTCGATGCAGGCCGATTGCATTCAATGATTTTTTGGGGTCCGCCAGGTGTAGGGAAAACCACCTTAGCTCATGTAATGGCGAATAGCGCACAGGCCGAATTTTATGCGTTATCTGCGGTATCTGCTGGCGTGAGAGAAATTCGTGGATTAGTAGAGCAAGCAAAAAATAATTTAACACTGAATAAAAAAACCGTGGTTTTTATCGATGAAGTCCATCGGTTTAATAAATCCCAGCAAGATGCTTTATTGCCCCATGTAGAAGACGGTACTTTTATTTTATTGGGTGCAACCACAGAAAATCCTTCTTTTGAATTGAATAATGCTTTGCTCTCTCGAGTGCGTGTCTATGTTTTAAAGCCGCTTTCAGTGGAAGAAATGCACACCTTATTATTGCGAGCCCTAATCGATAAAGAAAAAGGTTTAGGTTTATTAGCAGCAGATATTGCAGAAGAAGCATTAATTTGGATCAGCCAGTGGGCCGAAGGCGATGTGCGTCGAGGACTTAATTTATTAGAATGGGCCGCGGATGCACGAACGGATGATCAACCTATTTCTTTAGCTCAAGTACAAGAGTTAGCCGGCGAAAAGCGTGGCTTTTTCGATAAAGGCGGCGATATTTTTTATGAGCAAATTTCTGCTTTGCATAAAGCGGTACGCGGCTCATCGCCGGACGCTGCTTTATATTGGTTAGCGCGCATGTTAGAAGGCGGTTGCGATCCTCTATATATTGCCCGTCGTGTAGTGCGAATGGCCAGTGAAGATATTGGCAATGCGGATCCGCGCGGTATTCAGCTCGCGTTAAATGCCTGGGATACGCAAGAAAGATTAGGCAGCCCTGAAGGTGAATTAACCCTTGCTCAAGCGGTGATTTATTTAGCTTGTGCGCCAAAAAGTAATGCCGTATATAGCGCACTAAAAGCCGTAAAAAAAACCATTCAAGAACAGCCGCATTATTCGGTGCCAGATCATATTTGTAATGCGCCGACAAAATTATT
>CAXNEI010000021.1:0-9598 GCA_964201195.1 Gammaproteobacteria bacterium | reverse complement strand
ATATGTAACGGCGTATGACGGCAAGCGCAAAATCACGATGGAATATGTCATGCTAGATCAGGTAAACGATACCGATGAGCACGCATGGCAGTTGGCGAAATTATTAAGAGAATTACCGGCCAAAATTAATTTAATTCCTTTTAATCCATTTCCTCATGCGGGTTATCGGCGTTCTTCTGCTGAACGAGTGGAGCGGTTTCAATCTATTTTGATGAAAGCTGGCTACATTACGACGGTTCGCACTACGCGAGGAGATGACATAGATGCAGCTTGTGGTCAATTGGTGGGTAAAGTGCAGGATCGCACTAAACGTAGTGAACGCTGGCAGGCGCAACATCAGGCTGCAAGTTAATTATTTTATTGTCTTAGCTCTGTTCAGTGGATTGTTAGCTTCCTGTGCTCAGCAAGAAGTTTCTGTCGATGGCCGTGTTTTTGATAAGCAAAAAGCGGTAGCTGTATCGATTCAAGCAGGTATTGAATATATCAAAGCCGGTGTGCCGGAAGCCGCGCAGCGACACTTAGATCGCGCCATTCAATTAGATCCGCATTCTGCAGAAGCGCATAACGCCTTAGCTTTGCTTTACCAGCAAACGGGTGATGTTCAATTAGAAGAAGCACATCTCAAAAAAGCCCTCAGTGAAAACTCACAGTATTCTCAAGCAAGAAATAATTATGGTAGTTTTCTCTATCGTCAGGGTAAGTATAAGGCGGCATTAAAACAATTAACTTACGCAGCAGAAGATACGCACTACGATAAGCGTGATCTAGCCTATGAAAATATGGGTCATTGTGCGGCGCGTTTGGGTAATCTCGCATTGGCAGAACAATCTTTTACGAAAGCATTACGCTTAAATCCAACTTTAGTCGATGATTATTTAGAATTAGCGCAACTTGCTTTTGCTCAACAGCAATGGCAGAAATCCAATAACTATCTCAAACAATTTTCAACGGCGCGCCGTCAGACCGCGCGTAGTTTATGGTTGGGTATTCAGTTAGCTCGGCAATTAAACTTGAAAGATGACTTATCTAGTTATGAATTAGCATTAAAAAATCTCTATCCTAATTCGGCTGAATATCAGTTATATCAGCAGTCATTAACTGGATCGCCTTCACCTCACACGCCAATTCACCCTTAAATAATCGTGTATGCAGTATATCACCTACACAAGTTTGCTCAGCAGCTCGAATCAATTGGCCTTGTTGATTAAATGTCATGGAATAGCCTCGCTCTAATGTAGCTAATGGACTCACTGTATTGAGTCGTTGACTCAAGGCTAGCCAGCGTTGCTGCGTTTTTTGCAGTAACCATTGCTGCGCTAAGATCAGTCGACTATTTTTTTCATCTAATTTTTGATGCGCTTCTTCTAGTGTGCGGCGGGGATGCTTCAGTCGACGTAACAGATGCTGAATAGATTGCTGGTAATAAGCCAGTAAATAGTTGATCTGTTGAATCAATTTTGATTCTTGCTGATGTAATAATTTCACAATGTCTGCTTGATGCGAGCTGATCAGTTCCGCTGCCGCCGAGGGTGTTGGTGCGCGAACATCCGCAACAAAATCAGCGATAGTAAAATCAGTTTGATGGCCTACGCCAGTAATTACTGGAATGGCGCTATGAAAAATAGCTCGAGCTACCGCTTCATCATTAAAGCTTTGCAAATCTTCTAATGCACCGCCGCCGCGGGCTAAAATAATTAATTCATACCCTTGTCGCTGATTGGCTTTTATTAAGGCTTGCGCTATTTCTTGTGCTGAAGTTTTTCCTTGTACTGCTACCGGAATAATTTCAATGGCAATGGAGGGTGATCGACGTTGAAGTACTTGTACAATGTCATGAATAACGGCGCCCGATGAAGAGGTGATTACCGCTATGTGCTGCGGATATTCGGGCAAAGGCTTTTTATATTTTTCATCGAATAAACCTTCAGCAGATAATTTTATTTTTAACTGCTCAAAGGCATGACGCAATAAACCGTCTCCGGCGCACTCCATCTGTTCCACAATAATTTGATAATCGCCGCGTGGTACATATAAGCTGAGTCTTGCTCGCACTAAAACTTCGACGCCATTTTCAGGGCGAAAAGTTAATCCGCGTTGACTGTTTTTAAAAAAAGCAGCGCGAATTTGGCTTTGTGAATCTTTTAAGCTGAAATACCAGTGACCCGAGCTGGGGCAAGAAAAATTAGAAATCTCGCCGCGCAACCAAAAATAACCAAAGTGCGATTCTAATAAATCACGGGCCTGCTGATTTAATTCTTCTACAGTCAATATGGTGCGAGCATCAGAGGTGAATTTCATAGCAAAATTTATTGTTGCGCAGGTTCAATGGCTACAGGTTCAGTAGTGGGTGGTTCAATGGCGGGCGGTTCTGAATAAATCGTATCATTGAGAGGGATGGGATAAGTTTGTATTTCACTTTCCTCTTTTTTAATAGGTATCACTGCCTCTACTTTTACGCGCACAGAGCCTGCAGAGAGAAAGCCTAATTTTACTGCAGCAGCATATGAAACATCGATTAATCGACCTTTAGCAAAAGGTCCGCGATCATTAATTCTAATCACAACGCTTTTTTTATTGCTTAGATTGGTGACTCGAACATAAGAAGGTAAAGGCAGCGAGCGGTGCGCGCCAGTCATCGCAAACATATTAAAGCGTTCGCCGGAAGCGGTTTTGCGGCCTTGAAATTTTTTTCCATACCAAGAGGCTCTCCCCGTTGCTTCATAGCCCTCTGCTTTAGGTAATACTCGGTAGGTTTTTCCTGATACTGCATAGGGGCTTTTATTGCCTTGTGAACTCAAGGGTTCCTCTTTTGGTTCTGCGTCAGGCGTATTGGCTAAATTTCCTGGCGGGCTTTCCATCGGTACCTCAGAGGTTGCGCGATGGAAAGGCAAGTGACTACATGCGCCAATCAGTAAACAGCATCCTAGCAATAAAAGGCGTCTCATAACGGTACCCGTTAGATATGATTATATTTGTGATATCGATAGCTTGGTGGCGTAGGCGCATTTTTCATCATGCTAGCTTCAAGTTGTTGGCTGAGTTGATAGACAGCCATGGCATATAAGGGGCTGCGATTGTAGCGAGTGATGACGTAGAAATTTTTAAAACCCAACCAATACTCTTTATTTTGCTCTCCCTGTAGCACCAACAAAGTAGCAGGCGTCGATGGATCGAGTGTGTTAGCTGTGGCAGATTGAATACCTTTTTTTTGTAATTCACTTAAGGATAAACTCGGTTTTTCAGCGGTGTAGGTCGCTGTAGTAAAATTATCTTCTGGCGTAACTGTGGCAGGCAGAACAACTAGGGTGTTTGGTTTCCAGCCATTTTTTTGAAAATAATTGGCTACGCTGCCGATCGCATCTTGAGGATTATGCAGATCTACAATCTTATCGTCATTCATATCTACGGCATAATTTCGATAGCTGCTAGAAATAAATTGCGAGTAACCCATGGCGCCGGCATAGGAACCCGTTGCTTGAAGGGGGTCTAAATGATTTTCGCGCGAGAGCAAAAGAAATTCAGCCAGCTCAGTACGAAAAAAATCAGCGCGCGGCGGATAATCAAATGCCAAGGTAGCAAGTGCATCAATTACGCGATGTTTTCCTGTATTTCTGCCATAAAAAGTTTCGACCCCAATGATGGCAACAATAATTGATTCGGGTACTTGATAAGTTTGGCTGGCTTTTTTTAGCGTTGCTTGATGTTTTTTCCAAAAAATAATGCCTTGCCCAGTGCGTTGTGGCGTAATAAAAATTTTTCGGTAATCGCCCCAGGTTTTACTTTGCTCCGCAGGTTTTGAAATGGCAGCAATAATGGCGTCTTGTTTGTTTGCTTGGGAAAACCAGCGCATTAAATCTGCCTGTGAAAACTGATAACGCTGTTGCATGTCTGCAGAAAATTTAACAAATTCTGGGTGGGTCGTATAATCAGCCCAGCTGGATAAGCTGACGCAAGCAAGCCAAATAAAACCAATAAAACGCAACAAGAATAGTTTAGGCATGAAAAATTTTTCCAAATAGGAGGGTTAAGTCGGCAATAATTTTCTATGAGCGTGTACCGACATTAAAATACCGAAGCCAGTCATTAGCGTAATAATAGAAGTTCCGCCATAACTCAGCAGCGGCAAGGGTACGCCGACGACAGGTAAAATACCACTCACCATGCCCATGTTTATGAAGACGTAGACAAAAAAAGTCAAGCTAACTGTACCGGCCAATAAACGGCTGAAGGTATCTTGTGCTTGGTAAGTAATATAGAGCCCGCGAAAGACCACCAATAAATATAAGGTGAGCAGAACACAAATGCCGACGAAGCCAAATTCTTCTGAAAATACAGCAATAATAAAATCGGTGGAGCTTTCCGGTAAAAAATCTAAATGAGATTGTGAGCCAGCCAGCCAACCTTTGCCTAAAAAGCCACCCGATCCAATGGCGGTGGTAGATTGAAGAATATTCCAGCCCGCACCTAGCGGATCACGTTCGGGATCTAAAAAAGTCAGCACCCGCTGTTTTTGGTAATCGTGCATAGTAAAAAGCCACATAAATATGGCGCTGGGAATCGCTGAGACAACAACAAATACAATAAATTTCCACGATAAACCGGCCAATAAAAGTACAATTAATCCTGAGGTGGCAATTAATATTCCTGTGCCTAAGTCTGGTTGCAATGCGGTTAGTGCAGCAGGCACCAGAATCAGTGCAAAAGCAATAATCACCGTGAGAAAGCGGGGCGGCAGCGATCGTTCAGATAAATACCAAGCAATCATCAGTGGCATTGCTATTTTCATGATTTCTGCTGGCTGAAAGCGCAGGACTCCAGGAATTTCTAGCCAGCGTTGCGCGCCCTTTGCGTGATCACCAATAATTAAAACTAACACCAACAGAAAGCTGGCGCCGCAATAAATCCATAACGCCCAGCGTTTGAAGGATTGCGGTGGAATTTGAGTGATCAATGTCATTAGGAGTAGGCCGCCGATAAATCGGTAGCTTTGCCCTCTGACTGCGGACAAGCTTTGTTCTGTTGCGCTGTATAAAGTAATTAATCCAATGATAGCAAGCGCAGCTAACAGGCAAAGTAAAGGAATATCTAAGCGAAGCTTTGACCACAGTGGAATGCGTTGTTGCGTTTGCCAGGAATCAATCATAAGGGTCCAATGAGAAGGATGAATAATCAGCAATAATGCAATGCAAATTTTGTGATTTAATCAGAGATCTATTCTTTCGCGACTAAACGGCCATCCTTGGCACGACACAAACACATCCTTGTGTTTGAGGTCGCTACAGAATAGATCTCTGATTTAGGATTCTCAAATGCAATGAATTGCTTGGCGGAGTATATTAAAAATCTTGATGTTTAGGGGAAGAAATATTGCATTCAGGAAAAAAACTAAAATAATGCGTGAGTGCGTCGGTTAATGCGAGCAATCGGCCCGGAGGATCGCTGAAACTAAAGCCTGTGTCGTAGCAACCCGGAGTCACATCAGGATGACACCAATGACTTAGCGCATCAAACTGAATTAATTTACCGTTAAGCAGAGGTTCAGGCAGTCGAATTTCTAAATTGAAAATAACATGGGTCAGCAATCGACGCTGACTGACCAACATCATGCCTTGGTTGGAAATATTAACAATATGGCCTAATGGTTTTTGGGTGCAGGCGTTATAGACCTGCATGTAATAAGACAGGTGATGAGGCTTAATAGTAGATTTTTTAGTCAATGCCGAATCCATCCTAGAAGTAAGTGAGCATCGTGCTCCGACTTCTAGTTTTTCGGCCAATAACATTATTTCTTTAAGGCTTTTCTTTTAAATCAAAGCTTTTTAAGCCAAAGCTCTCAGCCAAGGTGCCTTGTTCATCGGCTGCTTTTTTGGGTGCGTAGTCTTTTGGCGGGATTAAGGCATCACTGTTTTGCTCAGCGATTTGATTGCGCTGAGTAAAATGATCATGAATAGCATTGAAACTATTTTTTAAATCGAATAATAATTCCTGGCTTCTATTAAAGTGGGCATCGGCATTATTTTGATATTCGGCATATTCTTGATGGAGCTGGTCGATCTGCTGATTCAATACGCGGTTTTTTTGCGGATCAGGTGAAATCCTTGTTTGGATAAGCCAGTGATAGCAGGCTAAGCCAGCAGCAAAACCTAGACTGATCAAAATAAAACCGCTGAGCCCGCTCATAGTATTTCCCCGAGTAAAATTTCACTGGATTATATGTTATGCCTTTTGCCAGCCAAAGTCCCTACCAGCAGTATTTAACGGATCTCTCTTCATCAGCGCGATTAAAGGATGAGGATCAGTTGGTTGTTCTCCTGCAATTGCAGGCTTTATACGAAGCCTTATGCGCACCAAAAAAGAGTTCACGCTGGCAAAAGCTATTCGGTATAACGCCCTCGGCAACCGTGACGAAGGGTATATATATTTGGGGTAGTGTGGGTCGCGGAAAAACCTATCTAATGGATCTCTTTTTTAATAGCTTGCCGTTTGCTGAGAAACAGCGATTGCATTTTCATCGTTTTATGGGGCAAACCCATCAGGCGCTGCGTGATTATCAAGGGCAAAAAAATCCGCTGCAAAAAATTGCCCAGCAGTGGGCAAAAAAGATTCGGGTGTTATGTTTCGATGAATTTTATGTTTCCGATATTGCTGATGCGATGATCTTGGCAGAGTTGCTCACCGAATTATTTGCTCAAGGCGTTATTTTAGTGGCTACCTCGAATGTAGAGCCCAAGCATTTATATAAAGAGGGCTTGCAGCGCGAGCGTTTTTTACCTGCTATTGATTTGCTGTATCGGCATACGCAGGTGATGGAAATCGGCGGCAGTACCGATTTTCGGTTGCGCACGTTAACTCGTGCTCAGTTATATTATTCGCCGTTGTCTGCTGCGGTGGAGCAATCTTTATGTGACAGTTTTGCTGAATTAAGTCAGCTACAGTGCCAGGGCGCCTCTGTCATTGAGGTGTTAGGTCGAGAAATTTCTGTGCGCCAGGTGAGTGATGAAGTGCTGTGGTGTGATTTTTCTCAGCTCTGTGATGGGCCGCGCAGCCAGCAAGACTACATCGAATTATCCCGCTGTTATCACACGGTAATTATCAGCAATATTCCTGTATTAACCGCAGCGAAAGAAGATGCCGCACGACGTTTTATTGCTTTAGTAGATGAGTTTTACGATAGGAGCGTTAAGCTTATTCTCTCATCAGCAGCAGATATTTCTGCCTTATATCAAGGGGATCGATTGAAGTTTGAATTTCAACGAACACAAAGTCGGTTATTAGAAATGCAATCTTACGATTATCTGGCAAAACCCCATCAATCTTAGTCACCTGTTTTCAGCTGTCTGCTAGGCTTTAGGTTATTTCTTTCGTTTGAAAAGGGCTGTTCTATGAAGTGCTCAATGCATAGGTGTCTGGTTTTAGTGGTCAGTTTGTTTTCATTCATGCTTGTGGGAACAGCAGAGTCCGCCACCCTTGCATGGACAGGGAGCTCTGCATCTCCTACAAATCCTGATTGGTTTTCTCAGCCGGCTAATTGGGATCTTAATCAGGCGCCAGCAGCAAATGACGATTTGATTTTTAATAACCCAGGCACAAAGGCTGCTATATGGAATAGTCAGAATGCCATTAAATCACTATCAATAACTGGCTATACCAATACAGTAACTGTTGGGGGATCCAACCCTAAAACCTTGACCGGTTTGCTCAGTATATCATCTGGCACTTTAAGCCTTATCAAAAATTTAACTGTGGCTAATGGGTTTGGCGATAGCAGTGGGGGAACCATTAACTTAGGTTCAAATACATTAACCTTAAGTGCTGGATCGGCCAATACGCTAAATATTGTATCCTCCTCAGGATCTTTAGTTTTTTCATCTAATGCTGCAGCAATTAATACGCTAACCGTTTCTGGTGAGACCGATCTTTCTGGTGTGAGTTCCGTTAATAATTTAACAATTAACTCAGGTACCCTGAGTATTAATCGAAATTTAACTGTTAATGATGCTCTGACTATACAGCCGGGAGCATTCTTAAATTTAAATGGTTATACCTTAACAGTTGGCTCTAATATTACTTCCGTTGCTAATTTGAATGTACTTTCTTCGGCAGTAGGTGGTACTGGTAGTATTCTGCTATCAAATAATTTAACGGTTACTTCCTCTATTAATATCGGCAATAATACTGTTCTGAATCTTAATTCGGACACGTCGAATACGCGCACTGTCACTTTAGGTTCTGCAATTAGCTCTATTGCGCGATTAGCAGCAAGCAATGGGGTGGTGCGGCTTTCAAATGACTTAACTATGAGAGCATTGAGTTTGACCAATGGCGCCACAGTAGATCTTAATGGGTACACATTAACGCTAGATAATAGTAATTCATCAGTTGCTATGGCTGTGGATAATCTGATTCTGACCTCTCCAAGCACGAGCGGAGGGCTTAGATTAATTAACGGCAATGTATCAGTGACGAATGCATTCAATCTGCTAGGAGGTATTTTAAATTTAGGTGTTAATACACTGACTGTTAATGCTTCTGCCGCTTCGCTGAGTTTCAATGCTGAAGTCAAAACAGGTTTTGATCTCACATCAGGAAAGTTAGGGAGTTTTGTTTCCGCTGGAACAACAAGTAGTAATATGACGGTCACTAAATTAACCGTCGAATTGAGGGGTAATGGTTCAACTACTTCAGTAAGCAGCATTGATGCAGGAAGAGTCTTAAATATCTTTAAAAAAGATTCGAATACTGCAATGAGCGTGAATATTAATGATTTAGTTTTTTCAGGAGCTAGTCTTGTTGGGCCGGCGCCCATTAACGGGAGATTATCCAATGGGTTAGGTTGGGATTTAAGTAAATTATTTTCTGAAGGTAAAATTACTGCGCAGACAATCATCTCTGGCATTGATAGCGTTCCTGCCTTGTGGTTGTCTTCAAAAAATCAAGGTGGTTTGAAGCTCGATGCTTCTTCAGGTGTGAAAACGTGGTTTGACCAAAGTGGCGCAAATAAACATGCTATCTTGCCAACTGGTTTTTCTGCGCCTGTTGCTGGTACTGGAACTAATGGCATTAGTTTTACAGGCGGTAATCAGCTAACCATAGCCAAGGCATCGCAATTTTCTCCGTCTAATTGGATAGTATTTGTCGTCTATGAGCTCCCTGCTGGTTCAACAGGGTCGCTGTACGATGATGGCGACTATGAAATTAATACGAATGGCGATAACGTTACTCATACTGTCAGGGGAACGGCTCAGTCGTTTAACGCAGGGATTAATAAGGTGGGTATTTCTGATGATAGTAGGCTGCGTGTTAGTAGTATTGCTATTGATAGCACGGCCTTTAATCCAATAGAAATTGCTCGTATGAGTGTGTATCCTCCAAAGGGAGTTGGTTTTGATGTTAGAAAAGATAATAACAGTGGTTTAAATCAATCTGATTTAGCACATGGATCAGCAACGATTGGTTCAGGTTTTAATGGAAAAATTAAAGAGATTCTGGCTTACGATCAGGCTTTATCTCTTGACGAAATCGCCCAGATTAAATTAGCGTTGTATCGGAAATATGGCGGTATTCCCATTCCCACATTGGTTCAAAAGAATGCTAGTCT
>CAXNEI010000020.1:0-9614 GCA_964201195.1 Gammaproteobacteria bacterium | reverse complement strand
AATCAATCGTTGATAAACTCTTCTCCGCCAAGGTCGCAACCAATGACGCACACCAGAACCCACCAATACAGTATTAATTCTATGTTCACTAATAAAAGGAATAATAGTTTGGATGGTCGAAGGCCCGCGCAACACTTCGGTTTCCGCGCCTAATTCTTTTGCCAAAGACATCACATCTTGCAATAAGGCTTTTTGTTTCTGTGTTTGAATTTGCCCCGTGTCTACCCACACAACGACCCAAGGCACTTGACGTTTCTCTGCCACCCGACGACCAATGCGCACTAAATATTCGTGATCATGTCGGCTAGAAACCAACACCAATAATTTATCTTTAATGACGTAACTCATGGGCCGAGCTTTGCAATCCAGCTCAGTTTTTAAGTGGGAATCCACATGCCCCATAGCCACTTTCAGCGCCACTTCACGCAAGGCAGCTAAATTAGATGGCGAGAAAAATCCATCTAAAGCAGAACGCGCATATTCAGGCAAATAAACTTTGCCTTGTTGCAAACGCTCAATCAGATTTTTTGGTGGCAAATCGACAAAGACAATTTCTTGTGCATCATCAATAAAACGATCCGGCACAGTTTCTTGCACACGAACGCTGGTGATTTGTAAAATAAGATCGTTGAGACTTTCGAGATGCTGAATATTCAGCGTGGTATAAACATCGATACCCGCTGCTAATAATTCCGTAATATCTTGATAGCGCCGTTTATGCCGACTGCCGGGCACATTGGTATGCGCTAATTCATCGACCAAAATTAATTTGGGTTTTCGCTTTAAGGCTTCGTCTAAATCAAATTCGGTGAGAGACTGACCTTGATATTCAATTTGTTTGCGCGGTAATAATTCGAAGCCATTTAACAAGGCTTCCGTTTCAACGCGACCGTGCGTTTCCACTAAACCCACCACTACATCCACGCCTTGCTGCAAAGTTTCTCGCGCAGCCCCCATCATGGCGCAGGTTTTTCCTACGCCCGGTGCAGCACCGAGGAATATTTTCAGCTGGCCGCCTTGCTCTTGCTGAATCGTTCTCAGTAAAGCAGCGGCTTTTTGCGAGCGATCATCCGTGGTCATTTAAGCGCAGGCTCCTTTAGGACGTTGCTCGCCAAGAAATACCAATTTTTCTATGTTGCGCTACGCAATCACGTAAATATAAATTAATCAGACTCTGATAAGGTAAGCCCGCTTCATCTGCCATTTGTCTGAAGTAACCAATAACATCTTCACTCAAACGCATAGTGACAGACTTTTTCAGTTTTGCAGCATAAGGATTTTTGCGAGATTTCATTTTTGAAAGATCATATTCAGTTTTCATGGTTTTTGATTTAACTTTGCTTTGGCTAAATCCCAAGTGAATTTCATCATAAATACATTGTATGTACGTTAATTGGATTGTCAATAAATCCCCGCGCGCACTATCTTGCTCCATTCAACGCTAAATTTAACTCCAGTACATTTACCCGCTCTTGTCCAAACACGCCCCACTGCGGCGCTTCAATATGATCTTTAATCAGCTGAATAATTACCGCTTCATCCATCCCTCTAGATTTTGCTACACGCGCTGCCTGTAAAAAAGCAGACTCAGGCGTAATATGTGGATCTAATCCACTACCAGAGGCCGACAATAAATCCACTGGGATTTTTTCAGCGCTGACATTTTCTAATCGCTGAATTTTCTCACTGGTCAATAAAACTCTATCACGCAATGCCGGATTGCTCGGCGCTAAATTGCTCCCTGAAGCGGCTTTCGGATCATCATTTGCTGCACTGGGTCGACCATAAAAATAACGCACATCGGCAAAAGGCTGCGCGATTAAAGAAGAACCTACGATTACGCCTTGCTGTTCTACAACACTGCCACCTGCTTGCAGTGGAAATAACGCAGCGCCTAATTGTGTGATGGATACCATATAAATCACACCGCACAGCACCGACATAATCAGACCTAATCGAAGACTAATAGTTAAGTGCCTGACAAAGCCTAATTTAGGGAGTAACACATCATTCATTTCTTATACCTCTTAGAGCACAAAGCCAAGACATAGATCAATTGCTTTAATCACCGCAAAAGGCAACAACATGCCGCCTAAGCCATAGACCAACATATTGTTGCGCAGCAGACGCTCTGCACTCATGGGACGCAACTGTACGCCTTTCAAGGCTAAGGGAATTAATGCGGGAATTACTAATGCATTAAAAATTAATGCAGACAGCACAGCGCTGGTAGGACTGGATAAATGCATAAAATCCAGTGCTGCAATGGCAGGAATAGCACCCGCAAATACTGCAGGAATAATCACAAAATATTTCGCCACATCGTTAGCCAACGAAAAGGTAGTGAGCGCACCGCGCGTAATTAATAATTGTTTGCCTACTTCCACCACGGCTAATAATTTTGCTGGATCCGAATCAAGATCCACCATATTCCCAGCTTCTTTCGCTGCTTGCGTACCCGAGTTCATCGCCAAACCTACATCAGCTTGCGCTAATGCCGGTGCGTCATTAGTGCCGTCACCCACCATAGCCACTAATCGACCATTGGCTTGTTCGCGACGAATTAACTCTAATTTATCTTCCGGTTTTGCTTCCGCCACAAAATCATCTACGCCGGCTTCTGCCGCAATCACACCAGCAGTTACTGGATTATCACCGGTCACCATCACTGTCCTAACACCTAACGCGCGCAGACGCGCAAAACGTTCTGCGACACCTGGTTTAATCACATCAGATAAAGCAATAACACCTAGGATGGCGTGTTGATTCGCTACCACTAAAGGTGTTGCGCCTTTTTGTGCAACACGAGTAACAAGCGCATCGAGGCTCAGAGGAATAGCAAGATCACGTTCCTGCGCCCAGCGCTTTGCTGAGTCACTTGCGCCCTTAATGCAGATATTGTTAGCTCCCCATTTCACCCCAGAAATTCGGGTCTCTGCAGAGAAGGCAATAAAATCGGCGTCTTCAGGTGTTGATGGGCAAGCATAATCCATGGACTCCGCTAATTTAATTACCGATTTGCCTTCCGGTGTCGGATCTTGCAATGAGGTTAATAATGCCGCTTCAATTAATTCGCGATCGGTAATGCCATCCACTGCTAAAAATTGGGTAGCTTGTCGATCACCAAAGGTAATGGTTCCGGTTTTATCTAATAATAATAAATCCACATCACCGGCCACTTCTACGGCTTTACCCGATTTAGCAATTACATTAGCTGCCAGTGCGCGATTCATCCCTGCCACGCCAATGGCCGGTAATAAACCACCTATGGTGGTGGGAATTAAACAAACTAACAAAGCAACTAACATGGTGTAATCGAGTTCAGCGTGAAGGAAATTCGCCATCGCAGGCAATGCAGTGACCACAATCAAAAACACTAAGGTAAGCGCAGCCAATAAAACGGTTAACGCTAATTCATTCGGCGTTTTTTGTCGCTTAGCGCCTTCCACCAAACCAATCATGCGATCGAGAAAACTTTCGCCAGGATCTGCAGTAACCAACACTTCGATGGTGCCTACTAACAGTTTAGTACCGCCGATAACACCGGAATGATCCGTTCCCGCTTCACGCAATACCGGTGCTGATTCGCCGGTCACTGCAGACTCATTAATTGTGGCAACCCCTAAAACAATTTCTCCATCGGTAGGTAAATATTCACCGGCAGAAATTCTCACGCGATCACCTTTGCGCAATGCCGTCGCTAAAATTTCTTCTGTACTACCATCGGCTTTTATTCGAAAACCTTTTAAATCCCGACGAGCTGAACGCAAACTAGAAGCTTGACCGCGACCACGTGCTTCAGCAATGGCTTCAGCAAAATTCGCAAACCACACCGTAAACAATAAAATTAAGGTGGTTGCCAACTCAAAACCAAAAGATTCCTGACTCACCAAACGCTGAACGGTAATCATTGCCGTAATAACAGTGCCGACCAACACCACAAACATCACTGGATTTCTACTGGCGCTATCCGGTGATAGTTTTCGCCATGCTTCGAAACTGGCTTCTTTTAAAGTGGCTTTATCCACCAAAGAAAAAATGCTTGTACTCATAAATCGATTCTCTCTTAACGCATTAACTGTATGGATTCGCCAATAGGGCCTAGCACTACGGAAGGCAAGAAGGACAAGACATTCAAAATAAGAATGATGGACACTAAGGTGAATAAAAAAGTCGGCGTTTCTAATTTCAAACTACCGGATGAAGCGGGGGAAACCCGTTTACTAGAAAGTGAACCGGCAACAACCAAAGGAATCACCAGTGGCAAATAACGACCGATCAATAAACAAATAGAGGTAGATAAATTCCACCATACGGTGTTGTCACCTAAACCTTCAAAACCGGATCCATTATTAGCAAAAGCTGAGGTGTATTCGTAAAAGACTTGAGATAAGCCATGAAAACCTGGATTGCTATTCGCAGTAAGAGAGGGAATGCTCAAAGCGATAGCAGTGCAACCTAAAATTAATAAGGTGGGCAAAACAATTAAACAGCCTAACCAAGTAATTTCTTCTGTCTCAATTTTTCGGCCAAATATTTCTGGTGTACGCCCAATCATTAAGCCGGATAAAAATACTGTAATCCAAACAAATACGATGAAATTAACAAATCCACCACCAATACCGCCCCATACAGAATTCACTAGCATGCCTACAAGTGCAGCTAATCCCGCAATGGGATTTAATGAATCATGCATCGCATTGACTGAACCATTGGATGTTTGCGTCGTTAATGTTGCCCATAGCGCAGAAGTGTCGATACCAAAACGCACTTCTTTACCTTCCATGTTAGCGCCCACTGCACTTAAACCAGAAAATGCTGCATTCGGTAAATGCTCGCTATACACAGTAGCAGCAACAAATAACAGACTTAATAAACCCATGGCACCCAGAGCCATCCAGGTGAATTTTCTATTCCTCAATAATCCACCGGCCATAAAAACTACGGCCATAGGAATTAAAATAATCGAAATTAATTCGATGACATTGCTTACCGGAGTCGGATTTTCCATCGGATGTGCGCTGTTAGGTCCATACCATCCACCCCCATTGGTGCCTAATTGTTTAATAGCAACCATCGCTGCAACGGGACCAATAGGAATAACTTGCTCTGCAACACCGGTTGAAGAATCTAATAATTGTGCTTTGATGGCTCCAGCATAACTGCTCGGCACACCTTGAGCAGTTAACAATAAAGCAACCACGCAGGCTAAAGGAATCAATAAACGTAAAACGCCGCGCGTTACGTCCACATAATAATTGCCGAAATCGCGCAACTCACCTTCTTGAGCAGAAGCGCTATTACGTCCGCCGGATAATCCACGCAACACAGCTACACAAATAGCCAAACCCATGGCTGGCGTTAAAAATTGCAACGTCACAATCATTATACTTTGAGAGAAATAACTCAGTTGCGCTTGGCCAGAATAATGTTGTTGATCCGTATTGGTTAAAAAAGAAATGGCGGTGTGTAAAGCCAAATCCCAAGACAAAGGGCCAATACCATCAGGATTCAGAGGTAATTTATGCTGGAACAAAAACAAGATAAAAAATAAAACGCCTAACACTAAATTACTGGCGAGAAAAGCAATCGCATAATCTTTCCAGCCCATGCCACGCTCTTCATTGATATTTAAGATGCGATAAATAATGCGCTCTAACGGAGAAAATAATTTATCACTGAAATGTGGCTGGCCAGTAAAAATGCCCGTCATATAATAGCCCAAAGGCCAGGCCAATAAAAAAACAGCTAAGAGAACAATGCTTATTTCAATCATAATCTACCTATTTTTAAAACTTGTCGGGCGCAAACATCGCCACACACAGATAACCGAACAATATGATCACCACAGGAAAAAGAATCCAATGCATAAGCTTTACTCCACAGTCACTGATTTAGCTAAATTACGTGGTTGATCCACATCAGTACCTTTAATTAACGCCACATGATAAGACAGCAGTTGCAATGGAATGGTATAGAGAATCGGCGTTAACTCGTCATTCATCGCAGGAAGGTTGATAACAAATACACCCTCTTCTTCCTTAAAATCCGCACGTTCATCGGCGAAAATCACTAATTTTCCGCCGCGGGCTTTCACTTCATGTAAATTAGATTTTAATTTATCGAGCAAAGCGTCATAAGGCGCCACTGCCACAATAGGCATATCAGAATCAACTAAAGCTAAAGGCCCATGCTTGAGTTCGCCAGCAGCATACGCTTCTGCATGAATGTAAGATATCTCTTTTAATTTTAATGCGCCTTCCATTGCCACGGGATATAAAGCACCACGCCCTAAAAATAAGGCATGGTGTTTATCGCCAAAGTAATTAGCTAACGTTTCAATTTTTGTTTCTAGCGCTAGCACGGCTTCGATATGCGCGGGCAATTTCCTTAAGGCATCTACCCAATATTTTTCAGCCGCTTTACTGACTCGATGATATTTACCTATCGCTAACATCAATAAACTGAGCGCCACTAATTGCGTGGTAAAGGCTTTGGTAGAAGCCACGCCAACTTCGGTGCCCGCCTGCGTCATTACTGCAATATCTGATTCACGCACCAAGGAGGAACTCGGCACATTGCATACCGTTAAAGTGCCTACATATCCTTGCTGCTTAGCACGACGTAACGCTGCCAAAGTATCTGCAGTTTCGCCAGACTGAGAAATAGTGATGAATAAAGTATTCGGTTGCACCACCACTTGGCGATAACGAAACTCACTGGCAATTTCCACTCGGCAGGGAATTCCTGCCACACCCTCAAACCAATAGCGCGCCACTAAACCTGCGTGATAACTGGTGCCACAGGCCACAATTTGCACCGCTTTCACTTGCTGGAAAATAATTTCGCTTTTTGCATTAAAGGTATTGTCCGCCAAACGCTCTTGTAAAATGCGACCTTCTAAGGTGCTGCAAATAGCGGTGGGCTGCTCGTAAATTTCTTTCAGCATGTAATGTCGATAGGGGCCTTTATCTGCGCCATCCGCTGAACCATCGAAGGTTGTAATTTCTGCCTCAACAGGATTGCCTTGCGCATCAAATAATTCGATTTTATCTTTAGTGATTTGCGCAACAATTTCTTCTTCCACATAAATAAATCGATTGGTCACCGGCAACAAAGCCAATTGATCGGAAGCAATAAAATTTTCGCCAATACCTACGCCAATAACTAGCGGGCTGCCTTTGCGCGCAGTAATTAATACATCGGGCTCTGCAGCAGCAATCACACCCAAAGCAAAAGCGCCTTCCAGTTGCTTTAATGCTTGAGTTACGGCAAATAATAAGGTCGCGTTATTTTGATAAAAAGATTCGATCAAGTGAGCAATCACTTCGGTATCGGTTTCAGAAGTAAAAACATACCCTTGGGTAATTAATTGTTTTTTTAAGGTGGCGTAATTTTCGATAATGCCGTTGTGAACAATACAGACATGATCACCAGACACATGAGGATGAGCATTCGATTCACTCGGTGCGCCATGAGTTGCCCAGCGAGTATGTGCAATCCCTAAAAAACCTTCGGTTTTTTCGTGTGTTAAGGCTTGCTCTAATTCAACTACTTTTCCACGACGGCGTACGCGGTGCACACGTTTTTCTTCTGCGGAATAAACAGCAACGCCAGCAGAATCGTAGCCGCGATATTCTAATCGTTTTAACCCTTCTACTAAAATGGGCGTAATATTTCTATTGGCGATAGCGCCGACAATTCCACACATAATTTATACCTTAATTATTTTCTCTATTGCTTTCGCGGCCGTTGCCAGCGGTTGTTAGTTTCTTGCTTAGCGCGAGTCAGCGTTAATTTTCCGTCCGGCGCATTTTTCGAAATTACCGAACCAGCACCTACGGTAGCGCCTTCGCCAATAATGACCGGCGCAACCAAAGAAGCATTGGAACCAATAAACGCATTATCTTTCATAATGGTTTTATGTTTATTTGCGCCGTCATAATTACAAGTAATAGTGCCTGCGCCTACATTAACGTTTTTACCCAGTTCAGCATTGCCCACATAACTGAGATGATTAATTTTGCTGTCTTCACCTACCAGAGAGTCTTTCACTTCGACAAAATTACCGACTTTCGCATGACGGCTTAAATGCGTGCCGGGACGCAACCGTGCGTAAGGGCCTACTTCACATTCTGCTTCGATGATTGAATTTTCAATATGTGTAAAAGGTTTAATGACGACATCATCACCAATCACGACATTATTTAAAATCACGTTAGCGCCAATCATTACCCGTGAGCCAATTTTTACTTGGCCTTCGATAATAATATTCACATCAATAATTGTATCTTTGCCAATTTCTACAGTGCCGCGTAAATCAAAACGCTGCGGGTCTAATAAAGTCACGCCAGCCAACAGTAACTTTTCTGCTTGTGCTGCTTGATAACAACGCTCTAACGCAGCTAATTGTTTGCGATCATTGACGCCTTCGACTTCTGCGAGGGTTTGCGGATGGAATACCTGAATGGTGAGATGATCTTCTACGGCTTTTTTTATAATGTCTGTTAAATAATATTCGCCTTGGGCATTGTTGGCTTTTAAATTAGGTAGCCACTGCTTTAACCAATGGCCTGGCACTGCCACCATGCCGGTATTAATTTCGCGAATTTTCTGCTGCTCTGGCGTGGCATCTTTTTGTTCTATCACACAACAGACTTGATTATTTTTATCCCGAATAATTCTACCGTAACCTTGCGGTTGATCGGTTTCAACCGTTAATAACGCCAGAGTTTTTTCATTCACGGCAGCAACTAACGACTGCAACGTATTGGACGCAATCAGCGGCACATCACCGTATAAAATTAATACTGTTGCATGAGCAGAAATATGTGGCAACGTTTGCGCTACTGCGTGGCCAGTGCCTAATTGTTGCTCCTGCAAAACCCATTGCAAAGGCGCATTGGTTTTATACTGATTAAAATAGGCTTGTACTTGATCACCGCCGTGGCCATACACAGTCACGATTTTTTGTGGATTTAATGACCGAGCTGCATCCATGACGTGAGCTAACAAAGGTTTTCCGGCCAATTGGTGTAGCACTTTTGGCAGATCGGAATGCATCCGCGAGCCTTTGCCAGCAGCTAAAATAACGACGACTAATTCCATGCCAAAACCTTATGAAAAATACCTTGTGAGGATCATTACTAATGCGAAGTTGAAAAGAGGGAATATAAACGCAGCGAAGTGTAATCGCGTATCCTTAGACAAGCAATTGGTGAGCAATAAACGAACGAAAAGGGAATTGGATGAGTATAGATTCCCTATCTGTTTGTCACTTCTTTCGAGCCTCTAAAATGAAACCCCTGATATCAGGAACCTGATTATCCTCTGGACGCCAAGCAACCGCTTGAGCATCATCCGAATTCTCTTCTTCAGCAACCCGATAGGTCATTATTTGATCCCTTAAACCTTGAGGTACTACAGCCACTTGATTTTCAAGCTCGCGCAGAAAGGATTCTCTTATTTCCGACTGTATGCTTCGCACCTCCACATTTGATAACTGCATGCGGTGTGGGCTACGAGAAAGATTCATAAAGCCGTCAGAAGAAGCGACGCGCTTCATTGGATTTTCAGCACGTGCAGGCTCAATAGATTGCCCCGTAAAATGACTC
>CAXNEI010000019.1:0-9651 GCA_964201195.1 Gammaproteobacteria bacterium | reverse complement strand
AATTTCATCATCAAATAATTGAATGCGAATCGCATGCTCATCGGATTCTGCTGGATAGACATCAATAACATCACCACGCACGCGATAAACACCGCGGCGAAAATCCACATCATTGCGCTTATATTGCATTTCTGCCAATCGACGTACCAAAGCCCGCTGATCTAATTTCTCGCCACAATCCAAATGCAAAATCATTTTTAAATAAGCTTGCGGATCACCTAAACCATAGATAGCAGAAACAGTGGCAACAATAATCGAATCGGAATATTCCAATAATGCTTTGGTGGCTGACAAACGCATCTGCTCAATATGTTCATTAATCGACGCATCTTTTTCGATAAAAGTATCCGATGCCGGCACATAAGCTTCTGGCTGATAATAATCGTAATAAGAGACAAAATATTCCACATGATTTTTGGGGAAAAATTGTTTGAACTCACCATACAATTGCGCAGCTAAAGTTTTATTATGTGCCAAGACCAAAGTCGGCCGTTGCAGATGTTGAATAATATTTGCAATGGTAAAAGTTTTACCCGAGCCGGTCACCCCCAATAAAGTTTGTTGCGCCAAACCAGAAACGATGCCCTGCTCTAATGCGGCAATCGCTGCCGGCTGATCACCGGCGGGCTGGTAGTTACTTTGGAGCTGGAAAGGCATTTGGCTAGTAGTCATAGGAATAGTTTCTTCTACAAAAACGGTGCGGAAAATATTGTTGGAGGAAGTTTTAGAAAATGGAAAAACCGAAAATAAAAATTAACTATTCTGCTGGGTAATAATTTTTTAACCGTTCCAGTTGCTGCACAGGAATTGCTTCAACCTGAGGAACCAAGGGAAAAAATTTCTCCCCTGGATAAACCACAGCAATTCTTTCCAACTGCAAATCAGTTAAAGCAGTAGCCATAGACGGCGTCATTTTTGGCGTATCGGTTCTCTTGCACTCTACACCGAATAAATGCCCATTTTTACGCAACACCAAATCAATTTCTGCACCTTGATGCGTAGCCCAAAAATAAGCCTCATCCGGTTTTACCACTGCAAGAATTTCTTCTATTACATAACCCTCCCAAGAGGCGCCCACTTTAGGATGCACAAGCAAGGCCTTATCCGTATGAATACCTAATAGTTGATGCAATAAACCAGAATCACGCAGATAAATTTTCGGTGATTTTACTTGGCGCTTTTTAATATTTGCATACCATGGTTGTAATTGCCGAACCATAAAAGCATCGGTCAATAAATCCAAATAACGCCGAACGGTTAATTCACTGACGCCCATAGCACGAGCTAATTCAGCCGCATTCCAAATTTGTCCATGATAATGCGCGAGCAAAGTCCAAAATCGCCACAATGCAGCAGAGGGAATACGAACTCCCCATTGTGGAAAATCCCGCTCTAATAAAGTCTGAATAAATTGTTTACGCCAAGCAAGACTATCCGCTTCCTTAGCGGCTAAATAAGAACGTGGAAATCCACCGCGTCGCCAATGTTGTTCTGGCTCCGGATAATTTAATTCTGCTAAATCAAAACCTCGAATAATGCAGGTTTCCATCCGCCCCGCTAAAGTCTCAGAAGATTGACGCAATAAATCTCCCGAAGCACTGCCTAATAGTAAAAAATGTCCCGCAAAAGCTTCACGATCAACCAATACTCGGAGCACTGGAAATAAATCAGGACGACGCTGAACTTCGTCGATCACAATCAGCCCCTTGAGATTACCTAAAGCAGTCATCGGCTCGGTCAACCGCATTAAACTAGCAGGGTCTTCTAGATCAAAATAGTTCAATGAATCTTCAGACAAGAAGGTGCGAGCCAAGGTAGTTTTGCCACACTGACGAGGGCCAATAAGCGCGACTACCCTGCTACGAGCAAGGGCAATGCGAATGGCGTCTAAGTAAATGGATCGTTGAATCATGGTTGAAATATACCATGAAAATCCATCATCTGCCATAGAATATTCATGGTATATTTAAAGAGTCTCAGCTCTTTAAATGGAGAGCTAGAGGGCAATACTTCGCATTGATTTAATTTTCTCGCCCTGCTAGATTCCCCCACTGATTTTTCTACTCCACCAAAAACCTTAACTCAATAGTCAGATTTTTATAAGGAAATTCTCGTGGCTTATCTTTCACGCCTAACAACAACTAGTCGATTTGCAGCATCTACTGCTCGGCAATTAACGCAGCACTCTAAATTAAGCGGTGTAAATTTAGCAACAACGGCTTTGCAAGGACAAATAACTGCCTACAATTCTATTAAAAATACGGCGCCCGTTTGTCGATTACGAAATTATTCCACTAATCCTAAAGATTCTTGGGCGACAAAAATAACAGCTACCTTGACAGAAATTACGCAAGCAGCAGCGCAATTAATTACAACTGATAAAAAACATGAGCCCTCTATTTTATCCAGTGAAATCACTCAAACTGGACAAGCGGTTGTCACTAGACCTGGAACTCTAAGAGTAGGTAATTTAGTAGATTGTGTTGGCGAAGCCAAATTCCATATCCTACAATCTTTTGCACCACAGAAAATCGCTCTAGAAAAAATTCAACTCACCAATGAGCCAGATAAAATTTTTTCCTTGTCTGATGATCAATTAAAAAACATCACTGATGAATTAACAAAAAATGGTCTTTCTGCCGATCAGCCGATTCCAGTTTTTCAATTAGCCAATGGCAGTTATATTCCGGCTTTTATATCTGGCTTTGAACAGATTGCAGCGATGAAAGCATTAGGATTAACCCAAGCCAATATTTTTATTGTTCCTGATTTATCGCTTGCACCAGAATCATTAGCAAAAATACCCGCTGGCGTGAAAGCACAATTAAAAGCAGAACACATAGATCCTAGAACCCTGTTGCGCGATATCGATATTGAAAAACTTAAAAAATATATGAGCAGCACTGCGGTGGAATTAATTGAACAACTTTCTACGGGGAAAATCACCTCAGAGGAATGCTTGAAGTATTCAAGCGCATTAATTCAATTATTCAATCCAGTTTTAGGTGCTTTTTCTGTTGAATTTAATCCGACTGTTAAGTCTTCTCTCACCGGCCCGCTGCATGGATTACCTATTTCTATTAAAGGCAGTTCATGGTTAAAAGGTCATCCACCCATTATGGGCAGCCGTTTGTCGCTGCGGTTATTTCCCAGCGGTGCTGCTGTACGCGCCGTTGAAGAAATTGCAGTGCGTACCGGCGTCACCAGTTATCTTGCCAACAATCTTATTAAAGCAGGCGCACAAGGCGTAGGATTTACGTCTACAACAGAATTTAGTTTACGACCAAATCCGCATGCAGAATTCGGCCCTTCAGCTAAAAGCATTTATCCCTTAACACATAATAAACCCGGTGAAAGGACGCGCAGTGCCGGAGGATCCAGTAGTCGTTCTGGTGTCGCTGTATCTGCTGGAATTACTCCCGTTGCATTAGGCGTAGAGGTAGGCGGATCTTCAAAAACTCCTGCGGCAATGAATGGCGTAATTACGTTCTGTCCCGCCAATTTCGATCAGCACAATAAAACGACCACCCACACTAAACAGCTTCATGATGTGTTACGCCATATCGTATTCTCTCGCAGCATTGAAGATATTGCCACAATACAAGCTATTCAATCAGGCCACTCTATTGAGGAATACTTAGCTCAAATTAAACAACCTGCAAAACCTGTCAGATTAGCTCAATTAAATATGGGTGTATTTGCAGGCCAACCTAAAGCAGAAAACTGCCAAATAGTCATGCTGAGTCAAGCCAGCCTACTGCTGCAAAAACAAGGTCATACTGTCGAGAGCTTACCACGCGAAACATTTCCTTCTCTGCTAAAAAATACCATATATCAAATCGTGCAATCTTTTGGGCCAACTATTGTTGCCGCTGGAGTTCACAAATTGCTTACCAGCATTGAAACTATGACGGGGATGCCCATTAGAGAAGATGAAATAGAATTATTTTCTTATGCAATGGGTACCATAGGAAAATATCAATCTAAAAAACAACTAGAAGATGCTGCGTATTTCATAAATAATTTTCATACCGAATTTTATCAGGAATTAACACGGGCTGGATTTAATGGATTGTTAATACCTAATTTTTTAACCAAACCAGATATTATTTTTGACGCACCGCGCTTTAGCAAACCAGAAGCTGCTGAAATTAAAGCACTACTTAAAAATCCAAAAGAAAATCTAGTGCAATTAAAAGATAGGGTCACCATCAATTACCTGGAAGCTTCTAGTAATAACTTTAAGCTATTGAATACTTTTATAGGCAATGCAGCTGGTGCAAACAATGCAGCTATCCTCTCCATGCCCATCGGCACAAAGGAAGTTGTTGAAGCAGGCGGCATGCCGCTGAGTTTTCAAATTTTAATGCCACCAAAACCTAATGTGGATATGCAATTATTGCAAATCGCTCACAGCATTCAACACGGCGCGCAATTTCAACCACGATTAAAAGAAGCGCAGCAGAAATTGCTAGAGGAAGTGTTGGCGAGCGGGGAAGCATAATTGCCCAAAGAATTTACTTAGCGCACATTGCTAAATAGCCTGCTCCGCCATATACTCATGCCATATAGATCCAAATAAGCGAGGCAACTTATGCAACAGAGCACCGTGTTTACCAATAATCGTACTCAGGCGGTTCGACTACCTAGTGAAATGCGCTTTCCTAATGAGGTAAAAAAAGTCACCATCCGAGCCGTAGGCAAAGAACGCATTATCGCGCCGCTTGAAAATACCTGGGAGAGTTTTTTTACTAAAGAAAATCTTGTATCGGATGATTTCTTGCCAGAACGCGAAACACAACATCAAAATGAACGAGAAGCTTTCTGATGTTGAAATATATGCTCGATACCAATATTGTGATTTATATTCTCAAGCGCCATCCACCGAAAGCTTTGCGTGCTTTTAGCCTTCATTCAGGGCAATTAACGCTCTCCTCTATCACGCTTGCCGAGCTGATGCACGGCGCAGAAAAAAGCGCACATCCTGAAAAAAATTTGCATATTATCGAAGATTTTTGTTCTCGCTTAGAAGTATTAGATTACGGCCAAAAAGCCGCTGCGCACTATGGCGCTATTCGCGCAACCCTGGAGCGCAAAGGAACGATTATCGGCGTAAATGACTTACACATCGCAGGCCATGCCCGCAGTGAAGGGTTGATTTTAGTCACCAATAATTTGCGCGAATTTAAACGAGTGGAAGCCTTGCAAGTGGAGAATTGGGTTTAACTTAGCCCACCCCCATTACGTCCGGCCAATAAAATTTCCCTCAACACATTTAGCTTGAGCAAAAATTCCCGTATGATATGGCGCCGTTTGCTTAAGCAAAGCCCCATTCATCTCGAGGAGTACACCCAGTGAGCTTTTTGACCGACCGCGTCCAACGTATCAAACCCTCCCCCACTTTAGCTGTAACCCTGCGCGCTGCTGAATTAAAAGCCAGCGGCAAAGACATTATTGGCCTCGGCGCCGGCGAGCCCGATTTTGATACCCCGGAGCATATTAAAGAAGCCGCTATCAAAGCACTGCGTGAAGGCCAAACTAAATACACCGCAGTAGACGGCACCGCTGGTTTGAAAAAAGCCATCATTCATAAATTCGAACGCGACAACAGCTTAAGCTATACGCCGAAACAAATTCTGGTGTCTTGCGGCGCCAAACACAGTTTATTTAATTTATTCCTGGCACTGCTGCAAGCGGGCGATGAAGTGATTATCCCTGCGCCTTACTGGGTTTCTTATCCCGATATGGCGTTGCTGGCCGATGCAAAACCAGTGATTATTTCTGCTGGTCTCGATCAGCAATTCAAAATTACGCCAACTCAACTCGAAGCAGCGATTACGCAAAAAACAAAATTGCTGGTATTAAACAGTCCATCGAATCCTACTGGTGTGGCTTACAGCAAAGCAGAACTGCAAGCATTGGGCGCTGTATTATTAAAACATCCGCAGGTCTGGGTGGTGAGCGACGATATTTACGAACCTATTTGGTGGGCGAAAGAATCCTTTAATAATATTTTAATGGCTTGCCCAGAATTATACGACCGCACGATTGTGGTGAACGGCGTATCGAAAAGTTATTCCATGACTGGCTGGCGGATTGGTTATGCCGCAGGCCCTATCGAATTAATCGGTGCGATGAGTAAAATCCAATCGCAAAGTACCTCTAATCCTACTTCGATTTCTCAAGCTGCAGCGCAAGCCGCTCTCGATGGCCCGCAAGATTGCGTGACTGAAATGGTAAAAGCTTTTCAGCAACGTCACGAATTTGTTTTTAATGGTTTAGCAAAAATTCCTGGCGTGCAAGTGATGCGTTCGGATGGTACCTTTTATTCTTTCCCTAATTTCCAAGGCGCAATGGAAAAATTAAATATTGCTGATGATATTGCCTTTGCGGAATTATTATTAACGCAAGTGGGCGTGGCAATTGTTCCTGGCTCCGCATTCGGTGCGCCCGGTTATGGTCGCTTGTCTTTTGCCACCGATTTAAAAACGCTGGAAGAAGCTATTGCGAGAATTCATCGGGCGGTGATTGGCGGTTAAAACTCAAGGAAGAAGCAAATATGCCTTACGTTTCCATGTTCTTTGGTATTATTATTCGGATGTTTCATAATGAACATAACCCGCCGCATTTCCATGCGGAATATCAGGGGCAAAAAGGCGTCTTTAATTTAGAAGGTGATATGATCAAAGGCAGAATTCAATCGAAGACCGCCAAAAAACTTATCAAAGAATGGGCTTTACTGAATCAGCAAGCTTTGCGTGGAAATTGGGAACACGCGGAGCAAGGCCAACAAATCGATAGAATTGCACCGCTCAACTGAGGATTTATGTATGCTCAACGATTATATGCCTGTAGTAGTGAATGCAGATTATATTGCCGACTATAAAATCAAAGTGACTTTTGACAATGGTGAAATTAAAGAAGTAGATTGCTTTCCCTGCTTAAAAGGCGAAGTTTTTCAGGCGCTAAAAGACAAGGAATATTTCCAGAAGTTTTTTGCTGATGGCTGGTCTATCTCTTGGCCCAATGGCGCAGATATTTCACCGGAATTTCTTTATGAAAAAGGGTTGAGCGTTACCAAGCACTGAGAATGGAAATTCGCCCACTCTAGCTGCTGCCAATTTCACTTAATGTGGGAAAGATCAAACGCCATGAGTTATAAAGCCAGGATTTATAACTCATCTCTTAAAAAACCACCATATTATCCCGATGAATCAATTCTGCCTCATCGACATAACCCAGTAGACTTTCAATCTGTTGGCTGGGTTTTCCGGCGATTAACCGGGTTTCTTGGGCATCGTAATTGACTAAACCAGACGCGATTTTTTCGCCGGCTTCGTTCACACACTCCACCATATCGCCGCGTTTAAATTCACCTTGCACTTGTTTGACGCCTACGGCTAATAAACTGCTGCCCGACTCACGCAATTTTTTTACTGCACCGGCATCGAGAATGAGTTGACCGCGCATTTGCAGATGACTCGCCAACCATTGTTTGCGCGCAGCAATGGGTTGTTGATCGGGAATAAATAAGGTCCCTACATTTTCACCTTGATGGAGACGAACTAAAACTTGCGGTTCATGACTGCCCACCACCACCGTATAAGCACCAGATCGCGCAGCTAGCGCAGCAGATTGTACTTTGGTGGTCATGCCGCCACGACCTAATTGCCCAGAGGTGCCACTGGCCATGCCTAATAAATTCGGATCGCTCGCTTGTACTTCAGATAATAATTTCGCTTGTGGATTGCCCCGTGGATCCGCGTCGTACATGCCCGCTTGATCGGTGAGAATAATTAATACATCGGCTTCAATTAAATTCGCCACTAATGCAGCTAAACGATCATTATCACCGAAACGAATTTCATCGGTGGCTACTGTGTCATTTTCATTAACGACAGGAATAACGCCTAAAGCTAACAAAGTCTTTAAGCTGGTGCGTGCATTGAGATAACGTCGACGATTGGATAAATCTTCATGCGTTAATAATATTTGTGCGGTGTGTAGATTCTGTTTTGCAAAACAAGATTCGTAGGCTTGGACTAATCCCATTTGCCCCACAGCAGCAGCAGCTTGTAATTCATGAATAGTATTAGGTCGTTGCGACCAACCTAAACGACGCATGCCCTCTGCTACAGCACCAGATGAAACCAAAACTAATTCCACACCTTGTTGACGCAGAGCCACGCACTGCTGCACCCATCGTTCGATGGCTTGAGTATCGAGACCTTTGCCATGATTGGTCAGTGAAGAGCTGCCGATTTTTACTACCCAACGTTGAGTCGTGGTTAAATGCGCGCGGTTAGTCATGAACGTAAATGACCTCCATTTCGTCATCGTCATCCTCTTGATCATCATCACCGTCTTCATCGCCATCTTCGTTATTTTCATCATCGACTAATCCACGACGGATTTGCCGATTTTTATGTTCTTGCGCACGCACTTCTTTTTCTAATTTTTCTTGCAATTGTTTTTGCTGTTCAGCAAATTCAGGATCCGTCGCTAAACGCGCTTTCAGTTCTTCCAAGAATTGCATGATCGCTAATTTTAATTCGGTAAGGCCTTGACCTGTCACCGCAGAAATAGCAAACACAGGGCCTTTCCATTTCAAGCGTTTTACTACTGCAGCACAATTCTTTTTCACTTCATCGGCAGGCAGCGCATCAATTTTATTTAATACTAACCAACGATCTTTTGCCGCAAGCGCAGGACTAAATTCAGTGAGCTCATGCCAAATCGCGTGAATGGATTCCACCGGATCTTCACCGCTGATCGGTGCCATATCCACCATGTGCAATAACAAACGAGTTCGCGCTAAATGCGTGAGAAAGCGAATACCTAAACCAGCGCCGTGGGAAGCGCCCACAATCAAACCAGGAATATCTGCGATGACAAAACTACGCAGCGTATCTACCGACACCACACCCAGCTGAGGAATTAAAGTGGTAAAAGGATAATCCGCAATTTTTGGCCGCGCAGCAGAGACAGCTGCTACCAAAGTTGATTTGCCCGCATTGGGTAAACCTAATAAGCCCACATCCGCTAATAACGTGAGCTGCAACCTCAGTGCGCGCTGTGCACCGGGCAAACCAGGGGAAACTTTTCGCGGCGCACGATTGGTGCTGGATTTGAAATTCACGTTACCCCAACCGCCTTTGCCGCCTTTGGCAATGAGTTGGCGTTGACCTAATTCAGTCAAATCTATGATGACTTCATCGGCTTCTGCATCGATGATTCGTGTACCCAAAGGCACCCGAATAATAATATCTTCGCCGCTGGCACCGGTACGTTGACGACCGCTCCCACCACGACCTGATTGGGCTTGGAAAATCCGTTGATAGCGAAAATCGACTAGCGTGTTGAGGTTATCATCAGTTTCTAACCACACACTGCCGCCATGACCGCCATCACCACCGTCGGGTCCGCCGTATTCAATAAATTTTTCACGACGAAAACTACAGCAGCCTTTGCCACCGTCTCCTGCTTTTACTGTAATGGTTGCTTCGTCGACAAATTTCACGGGGAATTATTCCTAAAAAATAAACACATTAAACAAAAAAGCCCCGCACAAGGCGAGGCTTAAAATCAATCCAACAAAAACTTAAGCTTCTTGCGCAGCTTTTTGCACAGTAATAATGCTCACAGTGCGTC
>CAXNEI010000018.1:0-9780 GCA_964201195.1 Gammaproteobacteria bacterium | reverse complement strand
TCATGCGCCGGCATCAGCAAAATCGTTACCTGAAAATTTCCAATTGGGTAGAGATTATCCCTATCCTATTGTGGATTATCGTGAGCAAAGAATGAAAGCATTGGCTTTTTATAGAACGGAAAATATAGGATAAAGAATGATGATTAAGCAAGCCACAGAAAACGACTTTGACCGACTGATGCTGTTAATGTCAATTTTTTATGCGGAAGAAGGTTATCCATTTGATGCATTCGCAACACAAAAATCATTAACGCAATTATTGGAAAATGAATCTTTGGGTATGGTGTGGACTTTTCAAGAAGATCAAGAAATTATCGGCTATTTAGTGGTGACCTTTGGTTTTAGTTTGGAATTTAAAGGTCGAGATGCTTTTGTCGATGAATTATTTGTATTAACTGATCATCGTGGTAAAGGTTTTGGTAGTCGTGCGCTAGAAATTGCCGAGCAGCATTGTCGAGCCTTAGGCATTGCTGCTTTTCATTTGGAAGTGGAATTTGAAAATGCCGACGCGAAGTCTCTCTATAGTCGAAAAGGCTACAAAGCGCATTCGCGGCATTTAATGACCAAGTGGTTGGATAAGGCCCTGGCTCAATAAGCCATAAAGCTTAAATCGATGTATAGATTCAGTAATCGTCATGCTTCAAGCAAATGTTAAATAGGCGCTGAGGCATTTTTATCAGAGTAAGGAGTATCAAATGGATCATTCTGTGCGTTCATCTCGGGCTGCATGGCGAGATAAACTGTATCAAATTATCTTTGAGGCAAACACGCCAGCGGGTAAGCGATTTGATATTGCGCTGATCATTAGCATTATGATTGGTGTTGCTATCGTGATGTTAGATAGTATGCAGGAAATGCAAAAGGAATATCGCCGTGCTTTATGGATTGCAGAATGGTGTGTGACAGGATTATTTACTCTGGAATATCTTGCTCGTCTTATTTCTGCGCCACGACCTTGGGTATACGTCAGAAGTCTGTATGGTGTGATTGATTTGTTGGCTTTGTTGCCTGCTTTTCTCAGTATATTTTTCCCTGGTGCTGCGTATTTAATGACGGTGCGAGCGCTGCGTTTATTGCGTATTTTTCGTATTCTTAAGTTGGGGCGTTATTTGGTGGAAATTCAGGTGATCAGTTCGGCGCTACGGCAAAGTAGGCAAAAAATCACGGTGTTTTTGACGGCCGTTGCTGTGTTGGTGATTATTTTAGGCAGTGCCATGTATGTGATTGAGGGGCCTGAGCATGGTTTTTCTAGTATTCCAAAATCTATTTATTGGGCCATTGTGACCTTAACAACAGTAGGCTACGGTGATTTGTCACCAGCGACACCTTGGGGGCAGCTGATTGCTTCTATTGCAATGATCTTAGGGTACGGCATGATCGCTGTGCCCACAGGTATTGTGAGCTCTGAACTGATTCGTGCGCATGCTGTACATCACACACTGATTCAACCGGTCGTCTGTGGTGAGTGTATGTTAGAAGGGCATGAAATAGATGCGCAGTATTGTCGAGGTTGTGGTGCTTCGTTGGTGAGTGAAACTCAAAGGATGATTCAATAATTAACTGGGTTAAAATATTACTCATCGGCGAAAAATCGGTATACTGCGTGCCCTCTTATTTAATATTTTTTGGGTTTCAATAAACATGACTGCGCCTTTAAAATTACCTCGATTATCGGCCTTGATTTTTGGTTCGCGCTGGATGCAGCTGCCTTTGTATGTAGGCTTAATTGTTGCTCAAGGCGTGTATGTTGTGCTGTTTATGAAAGAATTAGTGCATTTGATTGCTGGTGCAACTAGCTTCAGTGAGCAACTGATTATGCTGGCAGTGCTGGGGCTGATTGATGTAGTGATGATTTCTAATTTATTAATGATGGTGATTGTGGGCGGATATGAAACCTTTGTGTCTCGGTTGAGGTTGGAGGGGCATCCTGATCAACCAGAATGGTTAAGTCATGTGAATGCTACGGTTTTGAAAGTAAAACTTGCTATGGCAATTATTGGTATTAGCTCAATTCATTTGCTGAAAACCTTTATTGCTATAGGTACGTTAGGTGCAGCAGGATCTGCTTATACCGAAGCCGGTGTGATGTGGCAGGCTATTATCCATGTGATCTTTATTCTCTCTGCGATTGGAATTGCCTATACTGATTATTTAATGTCCCTCGCATTGAAATCGACATCGAATGTGGTGCACTGATAGATTTTTTATTTCCATTCCCATTTAATTTGGAATTCTATTTCTTCCTCGGTTTCTGATTTTTCATGTTCCACTGTAAACGTAGCTCTCACCGGAACATAGATTCGTTTACCTGCAATTTGAATTTCAAAGGATTCGTTATTCTCAATAGCATTTGCAAGTCTGCGTAGTTTTGCTACGAAATCTGCATTGGGATATTCCTTCTCTACATCTCTTTCATTTTTTGAGCTCATATAATTTCTCCTGATTTCTTTTGGCTATTTTCGTTAATCAAAAATCTCCCATAACCAAGATTTGCTACGGTGACCACGATGAGGGTGGTGCTTGTCAGAATCTGAGTAGCTTTTTTCGCGATAGCGGTCATCCTCTGGAAACCGTCGTGAACTATCACGGCCGACTTCTTTGCTGGCAGATAATTGGATGAGTTTTTCCAGCTCGCCACGATCGAGCCAAACTCCGCGACAGGTAGGGCAATAGTCAATTTCAACCCCTTGCTTTTCTGACATAAGCAAGGTTACTTCTGGGCAAGCGGGACATTTCATTTTAATCACTCTCTATGGTTTTTTTGCCGGATTCAGGTTGGTATAAAATCCGCGCCAAGGATTGCAGTATTGGTGTTGAAACGCAATATTTTCTTAAGCAGCGGCGACGGAGGTTTGGTCTAATGACATATTCTGGGATCGTGTCAAATTTGGTTGGATCAAGCTGACAGATAAATTCATTATATTGATGTTAGCTATATTATATGATATTCATAATATCCGTAATTTTACTATGAGTCGTACATGGATCCAATCAAAAACCCCTATTCTCCCGGTGCCGGAGCACGTCCACCGGAGCTTGCTGGTCGTGATGCTTTGCGTGAACAAGTGCGCATTGCTTTGCAGCGTCTTCGGTATGGGCGTCCGGCAAAAAGCATTTTAATGGTTGGATTGCGCGGTGTCGGTAAGACAGTATTGCTGGATTGTATGAGAGATGAGGCTGAAGCATTAGGCATACAAACGGTACGTATGGAGGCACCTGAAAATCGTTCTTTGCCTGCCTTGCTTGCGCCGCAATTGCGGCAAGCATTGTTACGGCTATCACGTAATGAGCGCGCCAAAGCTTTAGCACAGCGTGCCTTAAAAGGGTTAGCCGGTTTTGCTAAAGCACTGAAATTAAAATACAACGATATTGAGGTTGGGTTGGATTTTGAGCCAGAGCCAGGGTTGGCTGACAATGGTGATTTAGAAATGGATTTGTTAGCGCTGCTTGAGGCTGTCGGTGCTGCAGCAAAGGCAGCCGATACCGCATTGGTTTTATTTATCGATGAAATGCAGTACGTCAAAGAAAATGAACTGGCTGCTTTGATTGCTGCATTGCACCGTGCAACACAACAGGGATTGCCTGTCGCGCTAGTGGGGGCTGGTTTACCTCAGGTTAGGGGTCGTATGGGTGATGCAAAATCCTACGCTGAGCGCTTATTCGATTTTCCCGCTATTGGTGCTTTGGCGCCCGATGATGCTCGTGACGCAATCGTCAATCCAGCGCGTGTTGAAGGAGTGGAAATTACTCCGGAGGCTCAGCAAAAAATTATCGATGAAACACAAGGCTATCCCTATTTTCTTCAGGAGTGGGGTAAGCACGCTTGGGATGTTGCTGCTGAATCACCTATCACTGCACAGAATATTCAGGACGCGTCTATCTCAACCATAGCGGCACTCGATGAAAGTTTTTTTCGAGTTCGGTTTGACCGCATGACGCCACTGGAAAAAAAATACCTTCGTGCAATGGCCGAGCTTGGGCCTGGGCCGCACAGATCAGGAGATGTAGCCAGAATTATGCAGCGTGAAGTGAATTCACTGGCGCCTACTCGAAATCAATTGATTGGTAAGGGAATGATTTGGAGTCCAAGTCATGGGGACACTGCGTTTACCGTACCGTTATTTGATGCATTCATGAAGCGCATTATGCCTGGAGAGGATTGGAGGCAATAAAAATTTTCTGTGTTGTACGGTTGAGAGATTGTCTGCTTTATAAAGTGCTGCGCGCTAACGGTTTTACTGCGGGGCCTTCGAGCACTTCGCCATCAGGAGAAAAACGGCTGCCGTGGCAGGGGCAGTCCCAGCTGAGTTCAACCGGATTCCAATGCACTTTGCATCCCAGGTGAGTGCAAACCGCAGACACCGCGTGCAGCTGACCGAGGGGATCACGATAAGCAGCCAAAGCATTGCCGTCGATTTCTACAATTGCACCTGCTCCGTTAGCTAGTTGATTCAGCTCGAGGGTCTGCCGGTCGGTTATATAATCTTTGACCAGCGCTTTAACCGTGGTAGCCACCTCTTCAGCTACACCTTTAGCGCTCTTGATAGGTGTTACCCGATTCGCTTTAAACAATTCGGCAGCAGCGTGGGGTTGATCGAGTATTTCACCGGCAATAATGCCAGCAGCCAAAGTTCCATAGACCAAACCATCCGCAGCAAAACCGGTAGCGATATAACAGCCCGACAGATCTCGTCCGATATAAGGTAAGAGATCGGGCGAGCGATAATTTTGCGCTGACCAATGCATGATGTGTTCTTCTACCTCGAATAGTTCCTGGGCATAAGCTTCTAGTTCGCGCAAACTTTCGGTCGCGTCGTGCAGCCCTGTTTTGTGCTCCTCACCGATCATCAACACATATTCTTTGTCTTCTACTTGTACATTGCGCACCGACACATCCTTTTGCCCCCAACCCCAAAAAATACCTGCAGGTACGGGGCTGTTGGCCAAACGTAGAGTAAGAGCATATTCGCGATTCACCGTCATGCCCGCTTGCACCACATGAAATCCTTTGGGTGAATGGGTGGCTAAGACAATGTGCGACGCTGTTACGGTTGCATGCTCTGTATGTAGGTGTTGTTTGCCAGCGTCGACTTCCCTCACTGGAGTCTCTTCATAGATTTGACAGCCGCGGGCCTGAGCCTGTGCAGCCAAAGCTTGAACGTAGCGCAAAGGATGAAATTGCGCTTGATCATCCATGACCAACATAGGGCCGCGAGCCCAGGGCAGGGAGGAATGCTCGTTGAGTTGTGCTGATAAATTGGCTTGAGCTGCCGCCTTATACTCCTCCAAGATGATTGCTCCGCTCTCGGCTGAAGTTGGGTAGAGATGGTGAGGGCAACGTCTGAAGTTGCAGTCTATATTCAGCGTATGGATTAAGCGCTCTATCTCACCAACAGCGTTTGATCGCGCCTGAACCACAGCTTGTAAGGTTTCTTGCCCCCATTTTTTAAGAATGGGCGCGAGTCCACCGCTGACGGTGGCATATAAATTACCCGTAGAACATCCAGTACTGCCTTGACCAATACGCTTTGCTTCGAGCAAAATCACCGACTTTCCCTGCTCACTCAAGTGATACGCGAGAGTAACACCTGTAATACCTCCGCCAACGATCGCCACATCAGCTTGAATATCTTCGTGCAGAGAAGGGAAAAGATGACTCTCAGCGCTTGCTTGCCAAATAGAACGAGTGCTCATGACGGCTGCTTTCCTTTGTGAAGAAAAAATACTCCGCTAAATAACTTCAGGCTTTTTGTGGGTAAAGCTTATGAGTGATCCATAAGGCTGTCAGTGCGGATGACCACATTGGGTAGGAAAAGTGAGGGGGCTTTTCCAGAATTGACCCCCTCGGCCTCTTTTATTTAATACTCATAAGGGGCCACTCCCCCTACTAAATGCAGGGGGAGCATCTAATATTGCGCGATACCTGGGGAGTTACGTCATGGCTTCTTATTCGCATTAAGCCACTCACCGAGCACGGTGATTTCCTTCTTCTGTGCGGCAATGATGTCCTTGGCCATCTGGAGCATCTGTGGATCTTTGCCGTTCTTGAGCTCGGCTTCCGACATATCAACCGCCATCTGGTGGTGCATACGCATATTGGCTGCGAAGTCATAGTCCACGTCGCCGGTCATGGACATGCCATCCATGTGTTTCATGCCGTCCATCTTGGAATGATCCATTGGTTCAGAGGTCATGGACTGGACGGCGGGCTGCGTTGGTTCGGGGGGCTTCGAACACGCTGATGTTGCAGTCATGACCACGATGGCCATCGCCACGGCGCGGATCGATGAAACGGGACGGATAAATCTAGTGAAGTTGTTGCGCTGGAACATTGTGGTTGCCCTCCGGTGAATCACTTCGAGTCGGCCATTGTGCGGCAGCTTTCCGCGCATTCGCGGCAAGCCTTTATGCAGTCATCCATGCCGCCGACCTGCTCACAGCTCTTGGCGCAGGCTTCGCAAATCTCGGCGCAGATCGCGCAAACCTGCTGGTGAAAAGTCGAGCCGCTGGACATGAAGTTAGCCGAGGTCTGGCAGATTTCGGCGCAATTCATCATCAGGCGGAAATGTGCGGCCTCGACGTTGTTGCCCCCCGCCGCAAGGCAGTGGGTCATCGCGGTATGCAGACAGGTTTCGTGGCACTGACTACAAGCATCTATGCATGGCTGCATGCGGTCGTGGGTCCCAGTGTGATGGGCCATCTTGGTGTCGTTCATTGCGAGTGCTCCAGATGAGTGATGTGAATGGCGATTTGCGACAAGTGCGCCATCCTGAAAGAAGTCGCAACGTGAATGTATAGACGGAGATGAACAGTGTCTGTTCGCAACCGCACGAACAAAAAAGATTGGCGCGGTCGGCGACTACGACGACCCAGAATTTTCCGGCGATAAGTGCCTGTTTCCTGCAGCTTTTCCGAGATTAGGGTCATGGGCTTCCGCTAGACGGGCTCGCGCCCAGAACAGAGAGTATGGCGCATAAAAAAGGGCCAATGGAGAGAACCATTGACCCTTTCAATTGGTGGAGGCGGCGGGAATCGAACCCGCGTCCGCAAGCGTTCCGCTCCAAGATCTACATGCTTAGCCTTCTCTACTGATTCACCGAGTTGCGGCCCGAGGGGCAGGGTGCAGTCGGTTAGCTTGACTATTTTTAACGCTAAAACTTCAAGCGAGCTTTAACGCGATCTCGTGAATATGACCACCGGTATCAACCCATGAGCAGATTGAAGCGATGGCCAGCCGGTATTAAGCGGCTGGTTGCGATCAGGCAGCGATCGCCACGTTAGCGGCGTCGAAGTCTGAGTCGTTGATTGCTACAGTTGTTGCAATTATCTTTTGTGACAACGAATTATCGAGAACTGTCACCTACTCGGCATGCACTTAAAGGTTCATCACCCACGTCGAAACCTTGTCGCCCCCTTATTCTTTCAAAAAACAAAAAGGGGTCTACTGAGGTAGATAGGTAGTATAGCGAGGAACTTGGATAGTTTGGCAATTATTTTCCAGCTGCTTTATGTGTTCGCTTGACGCATCAAAGTGCATGCGTTATGGTGAAATCATGTGCTACAGGTTGGAGAAAATACATGTCTACCTTACAAATTCGTCAGATGCCCGATGATGTTTATCAAGCATTGGCTTTTCGTGCTGATAAAGCGCATCGCAGTTTAGCGCAGCAAGCGGTGATCGAGTTGCGTAAATTGCCAGAGCTGGAAACTTCTCAGCGGCGTTTTCAACTGTTAGCAAGCATAGAAGCAGAGCTCAATGAATCACGTTCCAGTTCAGTGCTGTCTAGAGCGCCAGAAGCTTTACAGCGGGAAGATCGTGATCGATGATTGCGCGTTTAGTGCTTGATGCTTCTGCAGCTCTGCATGTGGTGACTCGAAGTCAGCAGGCTTTGCCGTTGGTGGAACAACTTAAATCAGCCCATGTGGTGATTGCGCCAAAATTGTTTTGCAGTGAAGTGGCCAACGCCTTATGGAAATACGTTAAGTTTGGCGATTTAACAAAGGCTACAGCGATTGCTCAATTGGCAGAAGCTTTGTTATTAATCGATAGCTTCGAACAGGATGATAACTTAGTGGTTGAAGCGCTTTCTGGTGCCGTCGATAGCAGCCACCCTGTTTATGATTTTACTTATCTTATTTTAGCGCGGCGTTTTTCTGCTACCTTGTTAACAATGGATAAAAAAATGGCTGAGCTGGCAAAAAAGCTAGCTATTGATGTGTGCTATTGTGGCCGTTGATCATTCATCAATAGAGAATAGCTGAACCTATTATTTATTATTCCGCTTCAGCACCCGACTTTTTTCTCGGGTCCAATCCCGTTCTTTCTCAGTGGCGCGTTTATCGTAGAGATGTTTACCTTTTACTAAAGCGATATTGCATTTAGCCAAACCTTTTTTCCAAAATAGAGACAGCGGCACACAGGTGTAGCCTTTTTTCTGCACGGCGCCAAAAATTTCACTGAGTTCTTTTTGGTGGAGTAATAATTTCCGCGTGCGTACTGGATCGGTATCTACATGAGTGGAGGCTGTGCTCAGTGGACTGATATGGGCGCCAAACAACCAAGCTTCGCCATCTTTAAAAATCACGTAGGCTTCGGTTAAATTTCCTTTGCCCGCGCGGAGACTTTTCACTTCCCAGCCCATTAAAACCATGCCGGCTTCAAATTGCTGTTCAACGAAATAGTCATGTCGCGCTTTTTTATTCTGCGCGATAGTTGCTGAGGTGTGTTGAGTTTTACTCTTTGCTTTAGTCATTGGGCGATTATAGCTTTTTATTTTGTAAGAGTGTTATCCAAAAATCGTACTTTGACGCCCATGTCCGGAAGAATACGTTTGTCTAGGGCATCAAAGCCAACGCGTACACGGACAGTAGCCTTTTGTCGATCGGCAGTCGGCACTATATTGATCACATGACTGGGGATAATCCATTCAGGATAGGCATCTAAAATAGCCTCAGTTTTTTGTCCCTCTTGTACACGATGAATGAAGCTTTCATTCACGTCCACTTCAATTTCCAATGAATCCATATCAACAAGCGTTGCAATGCCGGAGCCGCTGTTAGCAATGGGCGAGACCATTTCGCCGGGTTGCGCATCTTTTGAAATAATGACACCAGAAAAGGGTGCGCGAATTAAAAGATCTTCCGCATTTTGTTGTTGAATTTTTTGATTGGTTTGCGCTACGGCAATTTGATTTTTTGCTGTTTCTGCTTGCGCTTTTAACGCGGCAAGAGAAGTGTCTGCTGCATCCAGATCTGCTTCACTGATGAGATGACTGCGATTGAGTTGTTCGGTTCGATGTACTGTGCGTTGTGCTTCGCTCAAGCGAATTTGGATTTGTTTGAGTTCGCTTTGTGCGGTCGCCACTTGGTGTTGGCTTAATTCTACTTGTTTGTTGATATTGCTATCATCGAGTTTCGCAAGCAGTTGGCCTGTTTTCACTTGCATGCCTTCTTCGATAAAAATGTGAGTTATTTTTCCTGTTACTTTGGCGGCAACTTTAGCTTGGCGTCGTGCGGTTACATAACCGGATGCGTCTAATAAAATACCCGATTCATTGGGTGCTACTGAGGCGTTATTTTTTAGAGCAAGAGTTTTTGCAGCAATGATTTTTTCAGCAGGTTTTTCAGCTGTTTTTTGTCGAGTCAATAGCCAGCCGACCAACATGAGTGATAGCGCTGCGATGAGGAGTATCATTTTTACGGGTAATTTTTTTTTCGTCGATTGATTTTGTGTGCTGCGATCAATGCGTAAACTATTTAACGTGTTTGTGTCGAGAGCCA
>CAXNEI010000017.1:0-9843 GCA_964201195.1 Gammaproteobacteria bacterium | reverse complement strand
GGCGCCTTTAAAGCAACCACAAATCGTACTGCATCAGCGCCATCAATAACGCGATGATCGTAAGATAATGACAGCGGCAAAATAAGACGGGGAATAAATTGCTGCCCATCCCAAACCGGTTGGTGCTGACTGCGCGACACACCTAAAATAGCGACTTCTGGCCAATTCACAATTGGGGTGAATTGCGTACCACCCAAACCACCCAAGGACGAAATAGTAAAACAACCACCTTGCATCTCTTGCGGTAATAATTTTTTCGCCCGCGCTTTAGCACTTAATAACTGCAAGGCTGTCGCAATTTCTTGTAAGGATTGTTTCGCCACATCACGCAATACCGGTACGACTAAACCATAGGGCGTATCCGCAGCAAAGCCTATATGGCAATAATTTTTCAGAATTAATTGATCTTGCGCGGGTGTAAGTGATGCTTTGAATTTGGGAAATTGCTCTAAGACCAAAGCCACTGCTTTAATAATAAAAGCTAAGACTGTCAACTTTGACTCACCCTCTTTTGCTTGTGTATTTAATTTTTTTCGATGTATTTCTAATTCGGTAATATCCACTTCTTCAAATTGAGTCACATGAGGAATAACAGACCAACTACGCTGTAAATTCTTTGCACTGGTTTTTGCCAATGTCGTTAAAGGAGTTTTTTCAATTGCACCCCATTGGCTGAAATCTATTTCAGGTAATGAAATACCTGTTTCTGGCGCAGTGAGCCGAGCTTTTACATAGGCATGCAGATCTTCTTTTAAAATGCGATCACGGGGTCCTGTGGGTTTTACTTGCGCTAAATTAACACCTAATTCATAGGCTAAGCGGCGTACTGCAGGGCCAGCGTGGATAGAAATATTTGCGACGGATGTCATCTCAACCGAAGGGAGAGATCTCAAGGGATTTCTCGTTGCACTCGAAATGACAGCAGACTCCTGGATCCCACCCAATTGATTATTAAGGAGCCGCGGGATGACGGTGTTTTCTGCTTTAGGCGAAATAATAGTATTTTCTATCTCCTCCGCCTCCATCTCTCCAATCACTTGCCCTGATTTTACCGAATCCCCCACTTTCACACTTAATTTTTTAATGGTGCCAGCAAAAGGCGCAGGAATTTCTAAGGTAGTTTTTTCCGACTCTAAAACCAATAGCGTTTGTTCTTTTTGCACAGCATTATTTTCTGTCACGTGAATTTCAATCACATCCAACGTGCCGCTGCCTACATCAGGAATTACAATAGGTCGTAAAGCCATGGGTTGAATCCAACTCTAAGCTAATAGAGGATTTATTTTTTCGGGATTAATCTCAAAACGTTTAATCGCATCAGCTACTTTACTGTGACCTATCACACCTTGATCGGCTAAAGCATTCAATGCCGCTACCACAATAAAATAACGATCTACTTCAAAATGATGACGTAATTTTTCCCGCGTATCGCTGCGACCAAAACCATCGGTACCCAAAGCAGAAAAACTATTTTCTATAAATGGCGCAATTTGCTCCGCCACAATTTTCATATAATCACTGGCGGCAACTATCGGAAAAGGTTTCTGTTGAAAACACTGAGAAACGTAAGCCTGTTTTTTAGGTTCTAAGGGATGCAATTGATTCCAATGCTGCACATCTAAGGCTTGCTTGCGTAATTCGTTATAACTGGTGACGCTCCATACATCGGCATGCACATCATAAATATCTTTCAGCATACTGGCTGCAGCTTCCACCTCGCGTAAAATCGTGCCGCTACCTAACAGATGAATTCTATGGTCGCATTGACTATCGCCTTCAGATAACAAATACATACCCTGAATAATACCCTGCTCTGCGCCTGCAGGCATGGCAGGATGTTGGTAATTTTCGTTCATCAGGGTAATGTAATAAAACACATTCTCTTGTGCCTCATACATGCGTCGCAAGCCCTCACGCAAAATAACCGCAAGCTCATAATTATACGTAGGGTCATAAGCCACGCAATTAGGAATTGTTGAAGCCAATAAATGACTATGCCCATCTTGATGCTGTAAACCTTCACCATTCAATGTCGTTCGACCGGCAGTAGCGCCCAATAAAAATCCACGCACTTGACTATCGCCAGCCGCCCAAGCCAAATCACCAATGCGCTGAAAACCAAACATAGAATAAAAAATATAAAAAGGAATCATAGGTAATTGATTGACGCTATAGGAAGTTCCTGCCGCCATCCAAGCAGAAAATGCACCGGCTTCATTAATACCTAGCTCTAACATGCGGCCTTTAATATCTTCACGATAAGACATCAATTGCCCCACATCTTCTGGTTCATACAATTGGCCCACACTAGAATAAATGCCGTATTGGCGAAACATACTTTCCATCCCGAAAGTGCGCGCTTCATCCGGAACAATAGGCACTACACGCTCGCCAATTTTTTCTTGCTTGAGCAAAACCGATAACCAACGGACAAAACCCATGGTAGTGGAAATTTCCCGACCTTGACTGCCTTCTAATAAATTATTCAATATAGACAAAGGGGGGATTTCTAATTTCTCACTCTGTGTATTACGCGCGGGTAACGCACCACCCAGCGCAGCACGCTTTTCTTTTAAATAACGCACTTCATTACTGTTTTCTGCGGGGCGATAATAGGGTATTTTTTTTAATTCTTCGTCGGTAAATGCCATATCGAACCTATCACGAAAAGCTTTTAGACTGTCTAAATCTAATTTTTTCACTTGATGGGTTTTATTTAATGCTTCGCCACCGGGCCCTAAACCATAGCCTTTGACTGTTTTTGCTAAAATAACTGTGGGCTGACCTTTATGATGTACTGCTTGATGATAAGCGGCATAGACTTTAAAAGGATCATGACCGCCACGATTGAGTTTATGAATATCTTCATCCGATAAATCAGCAACTAATTCGGCTAATTCCGGATAACGATTAAAAAAATGTTCGCGGGTATAAGCACCACCATGAGTCATATAGGATTGATATTCACCATCAACGGTTTCTTCCATCCGTTTACGTAATACACCTGACTCATCTTTTGCTAATAAAGAATCCCACAATCGGCCCCACACCACTTTAATCACATTCCAACCTGCACCACGAAAAACACTTTCTAATTCTTGAATAATTTTTCCATTACCACGCACTGGGCCATCTAAACGCTGTAAATTGCAATTCACCACAAAAATTAAATTATCGAGTTTTTCTCGACCCGCTAAAGAAATAGCGCCCAAGGATTCGGGCTCATCCATTTCACCGTCACCGAGAAAGGCCCAGATTTTTCTATCTTGATCAGCAAGCAATTCTCGATTTTGCAAAAATTTCATTGAATGGGCTTGGAAAATTGCTTGCAGCGGACCGAGCCCCATAGAGACAGTAGGAAATTGCCAGAAATTCGGCATCAACCACGGATGCGGATAAGAAGATAATCCACCGTCGACTTCTCGACGAAAGCGATCGAGATCTTGTTCTGATAAGCGCCCTTCTAAAAAAGCACGCGCATAAATACCCGGTGAACTATGGCCTTGGTAATAAATTAAATCACCGAGAAAATCTTTATGAGGCGCACGAAAAAAATAATTAAACCCAATATCGTATAAAGTAGCCGACGAAGCGAAGGTTGCAATATGCCCACCAAGGTCTTCATCATTTTGATTGGCTCGCATCACCATTGCCAACGCATTCCAACGAATCAGCGAACGAATGCGACGCTCTATGTAGGGATCACCAGGCAGTGGCTGTTCATCTTTCGATTGAATGGTATTGAGATAAGGGGTATTTAAACTACTGAGATTAATTCCTTGCGTGCGAGCGCGTTCAGTTAATTTAGCCAGCACATAGTGAGCACGCTCTGGGCCGGCTTTTTCTAGCAAAGACTGAAACGCAGCTAACCATTCTTGAGTTTCGATGGCGTCTTCATCATCGTAGAATTGGTCGGTTAGCATAAATTTTTTATACTCAAAAAGTGATTTAAACCTGTTGATTGCAATTTCTTTTGTAGGGGCGCTGCTTGCTGCGCCCGACTTTCCATTTACTATGCCGCACTTTTGCTCGACTATGTTTTTATTGGGCGCAGCAAGCAGCGCCCCTACAAAACCAAAAAAACTCTACTTCTCCTGCACGGCCCAACGCCCATTTTTATAAAAAACGTTCCATTGAGTTTGCTTCTTCTCCACTTCGCTGGTCACATATTGCTGTTTGGTTTTCCGACTATAACGCACAATTGCTTTATTACCTTGTGGGTCTTCAGTGGGTGCATCCGCCAAATATTTTAATTTCTCTGGCAACTGATCTTTAACCTGTTTTAATTCTTCCACCAACGGTGCACGAGTTTCTCTGTGCTTAGGAAATTGACTTGCCGCCAAGAAAACACCGGCGGCGCCTTCACGCAATAAATAATAATCATCGGCTTTCACACAACGCAAATGCGGCATAGCGACTGGATCTGATTTAGGTGGAGCAGCTTCACCACTACGCAATAACTTCCGGGTATTTTTGCACTCACTAGAAGTACAACCAAAATATTTACCAAAACGCCCAGTTTTGAGTTGCATCTCACTACCGCATTTATCGCACTCAATTTTTGGGCCTTCATAGCCTTTTAATTTAAATTCTCCAGCCTCTATCACATAGCCCAAACAATTAGGGCTGTTACCGCAAATATGAATTTGGCGCTTCTCATCAATTAAATAATGATCCATTGCCGCGCTGCATTTTGGACAACGTTTTTTACCGCGCAGTTCGTTGGTTTCGGCATCCTCATCACTGACCGTACCTTCAGTCTCTTCACCGGCAATTAAATTAATGGTGGTTTTGCAGCGTTCTTTTGGTGGCAATGCATAGCCAGAGCAACCTAGAAACACACCGGTACTGGCAATTCGAATTTGCATAGGCCGTTGACAGGCCGGACAGGGAATAGTGGTTTCCACCGGTTTATTGGCTCTCATCCCATCAATTTTTTCAGCGTTCGTTAAACGCTTACTAAAATTCGCATAAAATTCGTTGAGGGTAGTCTTCCAATTTTTTTGACCTTCAGAAATGGCATCTAACTGCTTTTCCATATCCGCAGTAAATCCATAATCCATTAAATCATCAAAGCTTTCTTTCAGACGATCAGTAACGACTTCACCAATTTTCTCGGCATAAAAACGTCGATTTTTTAATTGTGCATAACCACGTTCTTGAATAGTGGAAATAATTGCTGCGTAGGTAGAAGGTCGACCAATACCTTGCTTTTCTAATTCTTTTACCAAGCTAGCTTCTGTATAACGAGGCGGTGGTTTGGTAAAATGCTGCTTAGGCTCTAACTGCTCCAACGATAATATTTCACCCGTTTTCACGTCAGGTAATACTTGATCTTCTTCACTGTTGCCTTGCACAGGTTGGATTTTTAAATGTCCATCAAATTTTAAAATACGACCACGAGCTCTTAATTCAAAATCAGCAGCTTGCACACTAATTTGCGTACTGAGGAATTCCGCTGGAGTCATCTGACAAGCAACAAAACGCCGCCAAATTAATTCATAGAGTTTTTGCGCATCTTTTTCTAAGTCACTCAAATGCTGTACAGTACGTGTTACATCCGTAGGACGAATTGCTTCATGAGCCTCTTGCGCACCTTGCTTGCTGGCATAAAAATTAGGTTTTTCCGGTAAATATTTTTTACCCAATTGATCCGCAATATAATCACGGCAAGTTTGTAATGCATCGGCACCTAAATTAGTAGAATCGGTTCGCATATAAGTGATGTGACCGTTCTCATATAAACGCTGAGCCAACATCATGGTTTTTTTCACCCCAAAACCTAGGCGTGTACTGGCAGCTTGTTGCAAAGTTGAGGTAATAAAAGGTGCAGCTGGTTTTGAACTGGTGGGTTTATCTTCCCGTTTAATGACTTCATAGCGCGCTGGTTTTAAAGCTAACAAAGCTTGATCAGTAGACGCCTTATTGTTCGGGCGGAAATTTTCTCCCGCTTGTTTTGCGACTTGCAAACGCAACGAGTCTTTTTTATTCGTTTGGGTTTGCGCAAAGATTTCCCAATATTCTTCCGGAATAAAAGCACGAATTAATCGCTCTTGCTCCACCAATAAACGCACAGCCACCGATTGCACACGACCGGCAGATAATCCACGAGCAATTTTCGCCCATAATAAAGGCGATACCATGAAACCCACAACTCTATCTAGGAAACGACGAGTTTGCTGGGCATTCACCCGATTGATATTTAATACTTCAGGATGAGAAAAGGCTTCTTGAATGGCGCTCTTGGTAATTTCATTAAATACGACGCGCTTGAATCGTGCATCATCACCCCCAATCACTTCACGCAAATGCCAGGCAATGGCTTCCCCTTCTCTATCCAAGTCGGTTGCGAGATAAATAATGTCGGCTTGCTCGGCGAGTTTTTTTAATTCGGCAATGACTTTTTCTTTGCCCGGCAGAATTTCATAATGCGCTTGCCAATCGTGTTCGGGATCCACGCCCATACGTTCAATCAATGCACTTCTGGACTTTTTTTCTTTATGCTGAACTTTTTCTTCCGCTGACATTTTGCGCGTTTTTGCCGCAGCTTGAGCCCGCGCAGCAAGATCTACGGTCTTTTGGCCGCCACCACTCACCGGCAAATCTCGCACGTGGCCAATACTGGATTTGACGATATAGCTCGAACCCAAATATTTATTAATGGTTTTTGCCTTAGCGGGCGACTCTACGATGACGAGTGATTTTGTCATAAGGAATAGTTATCTTTGGAGGTTTAATATAAAAGAAGCAATGACATATATAAGTGCTGTTTGCTAATGGGTCAAGAATTCTGCCGAAAAACTTCTACCGGATGCAGAGAAGCAGCTCGCCAAGCAGGGTAACAAGCGGCCAATAAGCATAAAATAAAAGCAATACCGGAAACTTTGATTACATCTTGAGCGATTAATACGGAGGGCAGGTAACTAATAAAATAACTGCTGCCTTGAAAAAGAGTCACATGGGCTATTCGCTCAACCCAAACAATCATATCCGGCAAATACCAAGCTAACAAACAGCCTAATGAGGCGCCTAAGCCAATCCCTAAACAACCAATCACTGCGCCCTGCACCAAGAAAACGCCCAAAATATGAGCTGTACTCACACCATAAGTTCGTAGCACAGCGATCTGTTTATTCTTTTGCTTCACTGTCATCACCAAACTGGTGGTGACATTAAAAGCAGCGACTAATAAAATCAGTAATAATAAAAATCCCATTACCGTCCGCGGCATTTTAATCGCATGATATAAATTGCCGTAGCTTTGGGTCCAATCCATCACCGGATATTCGCCATGCAAATAACGGGTTAAATCTTCAGCTACGTAAGGCGCCAACATCACTTGATCAATTAATAATTTAAAACCCTGGGGCCCAGCGCGTTGCAACCAAGGTTGCGCAGTGGATAAAGTCACCAGCGCTAAATATTTATCTAATTCCGTTTCCGTATTAATAATACCTACTACTGTCACGGTTTGATTCATCGGCAACCAATGTCCTTCCGCTATAGCATTGGGTTGTGCCAATAACAAACTGAGGTCATCACCTTTTTTTACTTGCAGCTGATCAGCCAAAGTATGGCCTAATAAAATACCCTGCGGAACGTGACTAAATTGTTGCCATTGCAGCGGATTCACATATTGAGTAAGTTGATTAAATTTTTTCTCACTGGCTGGATCCACAGCCCATAAATAAACAGTTTGCGTATGATCAGCTGACACAGCCAAGGCAGATAATTCGCTGAAAGGTGCAACGGCTTTAATACCCGGGTAATGCTGTAATTGTGCCGCTAAATTTTTCCCATTACTGGCATTATCTGGATTCAATACTTTAATCGGTGCAACCAAACCCAATACCCGATGCTCAAACGCTTGCTCAAAACCATTGAGCACCGATAGCACAGTAATTAAAGTGGCGACGCCTAACACCAAACCTAAAATAGATACCCAGGAATAAAAAGATAAAACCCCTTCACGCCTTACAGAACGCAAATATCTTAATCCAATAAATAATGCAGCGGGCTTAAACACAAAGAAATCCTTCCGCTTTTAATCGCGGCCAATCAAAATAGGGGCCTGGATCAGTTTTACGCCCTGATGCAATATGTTCATGCCCCACTATTTTATTCTGTTGGGTTTTTGGATATTGCTGATGCAACAAGCGAATCACCGGAAACAACGCAGTATATTGCGCTTCAGTGAAAGCCTCGCTATCGCTGCCTTCTAATTCAATGCCAATGGAAAAATCATTACATCGCTCGCGTTCTTCAAAAATGGAAATGCCGGCATGCCAAGCACGGCAATTGAAAGGCACATATTGCGTAATTACACCTAAACGATCAATGACCAAATGACTCGATACTTTTAATTCAGCAATAGTAGAAAAATAGGGATGCGCATGAGGATCTAATCGATTGCAAAATAAATCTGCAATATAAGAGCCACCATAAACCTGTGGCGGTAAACTGATATTATGCATCACGATTAAACTAATATCAGATTCATCTGGGCGCTGATCTTGATTAGGCGAAGCGATTACTGTGCAAGGCACTAGCAGATGATTACGAATTTCCATGCAGCGATTCCTCTACCACACTATTTTTTGGCCAGGCATTAAGAATGGCTTTAATTAAAGTCGCTAAGGGAATAGCAAAAAACACGCCCCACAAACCCCACATGCCGCCAAAAAATAACACCGCAATAATAATTAACACCGGATGCAAATTAACCACTTCAGAAAATAACCAAGGCACTAATAAGCCACCGTCTAAGGCTTGGATAATTCCGTACACCAACAGGCAACTGAAAAATTCAGAGCTCCAACCTAATTGAAAATAACTCACCAACAGAACAGGAATGGTCACCACTAAAATACCGATATAAGGAATCACCACCGACAAGCCCACCAATAAAGCGAGGAGCGCTGCATATTTCAGATGAAAAATACTGAAGCCTATATAAGTGGCAATACCCACAATAATAATTTCAATGGCTTTACCGCGAACATAATTAGCAATTTGCTCGTTCATTTCTTGCCAAACACGATTGAGCATTTGACGTTCTTTCGGCAAAAATTGAGTAAATTGTTGCACTAAGATGACGCGATCTTTTAAAAAGAAAAATACCAACACCGGGACTAATAATAAAAAAACTAAGATACCCATAATATTGGGAATACTATAAATAGAAAATGAGACAATATTTTCCGCCCACTTGGAAAATAAAATGTGCATCCGATCAATCCAATCAGCCACTTGTGCTTCAGAAACCAAATCGGTATATCGACTCGGTAATTTATCTAATAAAATTTGCCCTTGGGTTAATACTTGCGGTACTTGGTCATTCAATAATTTAACCAACTGTACCCACACTAAAGGTAATAACAAACCAAAGAAAGCCACTAGCCCACCAAGAAATAGGGTATAGACAAGAAAGACCGCCATGCCTTGCGGGACTTTATAGGCGGTGAGAAAATTTACTACGCCCTGCATTAAATAGGCAATGACTAAGGCGGTAAATACGGGAGCCAAGGTTTGCCCAGTACAAAAAATAATCAAAAAAGAAAAGAGTAAGCATAAGGCTAATACCCAGACTTGCTCACTGGAAAAATAACTGTCATACCAACGCCGAATGGTGTCAAACATAATTGAATCTCTACGAATTTTTTAAGGCTATACTCAAGCCTTCATTACTACGGATTTCACCTGTGCCTTTTTCTAACTCGACACTTTCACAGCATAGACTCAGATACACGCTGCTTCTGCTGCTCTGCCTATGGGGCCTAACAAGTCACGCCATAGGACTTGCCGCAGAACTCCCTGTATTGGGCGACAGCGCCTCAGGCATCC
>CAXNEI010000016.1:0-9844 GCA_964201195.1 Gammaproteobacteria bacterium | reverse complement strand
TATGTTTTTATTGGGCGCAGCAAGCAGCGCCCCTACAGAATAAATTTCAATCAACAGGTTTAAATCACTACCCCGCATTTTTTAGTTCGCAGTAGAATTTTGCTGCTTCTGCACCGCTTCATCCAATAACGCATCAAAATTCACTGGTGCTAGCAATAACTGAGGGAAGCTCCCCTTCCCTACTAAATCACTGATGGCTTCCCGCGCATAGGGAAATAAAATCGTTGGGCAATAAGCAGCCAGTAGGCGTCCCAGTGCATCACCTGTTATACCAGTAATAAAAAATAAACCGGCCTGTTGCACTTCTAACAAATAAACCACTTGGTTTTCATTTTTCACTGTGATGGTAATAGCTAAGATAACTTCATAATATCCGGTATCTATTGCTGCGTTTCTCACATTCAACTCGACATTAATCGTAGGCTGCCACTCGGTTTTAAACACAGCTGGCGTATTAGGTGCTTCAAAAGAAACATCCTTCAAATAAATACGTTGTAAACTTAATTGCTCTTGTGACTCTGCCATTTGGACATCTCCTGTAAAATTATGCTAAAAAATTTGAATCTAGTGGTTTTTAATTACCCTTACTCTTAATCACCTTTCAGCAGAGGCAAACCATCAGCCTGCCAGCCACTCATTCCAGAATATAATCGACAGACTTGCGTAAAGCCTGCCTGATTTAATTCTTTCCCTACCGCACCAGAATGCTGACCGATTTTGCAGACTAAAATAATCGGCTTGTCTTTATAGGCAGCTAATTCAGCTAATCGCTCTTTAATCGCGGTATAGGGAATATTCATCGCATTGGTAATGTGGCCCTGAACAAACTCCTTATGTTCCCGAATATCTAACACCAATGCATCATGTTGATTAATCAGTCGCACAGCGCTGGCGCTGCTGATGGTTTTTCCTGCTCGTTTTGATTCAGTAATGATCAGTGCCGCAGCCAAACCAATAAAAGCCGCAACTAATTGCCAATGTCTAAGAGCAAACTCGATGAATTTAGCCATACCGTATAATCTCGCTGAGCGGGAAGTATTAAAGAGTTCGCCAGTATATAGGGCGAGAAAGATAGTGCAACTGCCTATAGAACAGATGCATTGAGCGAAGCTCTTTTGCTAGAATGCCCGACCTCGAAATTACCTGGCTGTTTTATTCCATGACTCTAAATGCCGCGCAACAATCTGCTGTTCACTACACGCAAGGGCCACTCTTAGTCATTGCTGGCGCAGGCTCCGGCAAAACCCGCGTCATCACTCACAAAATTTTGCATTTAATTGAACGGGTTGGTGTACCTGCACATAAAATCGTGGCGGTGACTTTCACCAATAAAACCGCTCGTGAAATGAAAGAGCGCGTCAGTCAATTGCTGCCTAAATCTGCTAGTCGCGGTTTAACTGTATCGACTTTCCATCAATTGGGTTTGAATATTCTGCGCCAAGAACACAAAAAATTAGGCCTGAAAAGTGGTTTTTCTATTTTAGATGAGCAAGATGTAAAACAACTGGTGCAAGATTCCCTTGCCCATTTAACCGCAGATGATAATTTATTAGGTTTGATACAGCACAGTATTTCGCAATGGAAAAACGAACGCATCACACCAGAACAAGCGATTCAAACAGCGCAAGAACCCACACAACTACAAGCTGCACATGCCTACCAAACTTACCAGCGATTATGCAGAACGTATAATGCAGTAGATTTCGATGATTTAATTTTATTACCCACATTAGTTTTTGAGACGCATCCTGAAGTACAAGAGCGCTGGCAAAATCGAGTGATGCATTTATTGGTGGATGAATATCAAGACACCAACAGCGCACAATATTTTCTTATTCGACAGCTGACTGGTGTGTTAGCCCGTTTCACCGTGGTCGGCGATGATGATCAATCGATTTATGCCTGGCGCGGCGCACGAACAAAAAATTTAGAAATTCTGCAGCAAGATTATCCGCAATTAAAAGTGGTGATGCTGGAACAAAATTATCGCTCTACCCAAAGAATCTTAAATAGCGCTAACGCGGTTATCAAAAATAATCCGCATTTATTTCAAAAAAATCTCTGGAGCCAATCGGGCATCGGCGATCCTGTGTTGATTCGCCCCTGCAAAAACGAAGAAGGCGAAACGGATTTCGTCGCCAATGAAATCCTCTCGCAAAAATTACGCTTTGGCCGTGCCTATAAAGATTTCGCGGTGCTGTATCGCAGCAACCATCAAGCAAGATTATTGGAAATAAAATTACAGGCCTTACAAATTCCCTATCGCATCAGTGGTGGCACTTCGTTTTTTGCCCGCACGGAAATTAAAACCTTAATGGCGTATTTGCGTTTATTAGTTAATCCCGATGACGACAATGCTTTTCTGCGCATCATTAATACCCCGCCCCGAGAAATTGGCGCATCGACTTTAGAAAAAATTGGCCAATACGCACAAATGCGCGGCATTAGCATGTTATTGGCTTGCCAAGAATTTGGTTTACAACAACAGCTTTCCACTAAATCCCATCAACGAGTACAACATTTTTCTGATTGGTTTGAGCAAACTACCCGAGCCTGCGAAGAAAGCAATTCCACTCAAGCCATTCGACAATTATTAAGTGACGTGGATTATTCTGATTGGATTCGCAATCAAAGCAGTCAACCGAAAACCGCTGAACGTCGCATTGCCAATGTGGAGCAATTATTAACTTCGCTAGGCAAAATGCTTAATGAGAAAGAAGACGAGGATGATAGCCCTAAAAAAAATAGCCCCGCAGAAAAAAGTACGCTAGAAAAAGCCATTGCTCAATTAGTGTTGCGAGATATTCTCGAACAGCAAAACGAAGAACAAGAAACCGATAAAGTTTCCCTAATGACTTTGCATGCAGCAAAAGGCTTAGAATTTGAAAATGTGTTTTTAATGGGTATAGAAGAAGAAATTCTACCGCATAAAAATAGTATAGAAGCGGATTCGATTGAAGAAGAGCGTCGATTATTTTATGTCGGCATTACCCGCGCACAGAAAAATCTCACTTTGACTTATAGTTTACTGCGCACTCAGTATGGCGAAAAATTCTCACCGACACCCAGCCGCTTTCTTGATGAATTACCGGCGGATGAAATTATGTGGGAAAGACAAGATCAAGCCAAACCGCGCGTTGAGCAAGAAGCGATTGCCAACGCGCATTTGTCGAATTTAAGGCAGATGTTGGGAAAGTGAAATCACCCTTCTCTTACGCGCTTTTTTTGTGCTGCAGAGGCTGATGAACAATACCTAACAAACCATCAACAGAAATATCTTCATCGATTAAAGGCCAATGAATGCCATACCCAGAGGGAGAAATTTCAAACACAGATTGCTCTTGTGATGTTGCTTGAGCTAGCAAGGGAGAAAGCGTTTCTAAAGAATGCTCAATGAATTTTCCATCAACAAGCAGGCTTAACATTCCTGCTTCTATTTTTATATTTTCAACTTGATGATGCTGACTCATGGCGGCTACTTCTGCTTATTGCTATATATTTACGTGTCATTCCCGCGAAAGCGGGAATGACACGAAAAAAAGCTCTCAACAATTTACTTACTATGATCCACCATATATTTTACTGTAGCGCGAATTTCTGCATCGCTACAAGTAGCACACGTTCCTTTTGGCGGCATCGCATTAAATCCAACAATGGCATGCTTCACGACTGTATCCATTCCTTTGGCAAGGCGAGGTTTCCAATCCGCTGCTGTACCTACTTTAGGTGCGCCCGCTAAACCGGCACCATGACATACTTTACAGGTTTGGTTATAGCGCGCTTCAGCAGATAAAGGTGCAGCAGAAGCACCGCCAGCAGCAGCTACCATGACAGGTGCTTCAGCAGCGCAAGCATCGCCTTCCAAACACACTTGAGCACTCGGCTTTACTCGTTCAGCAATCGCACGATCACTAAACAAAGAACGCTGACCTAAAGGATAATCTTTACTGTTGGTTTCAGCTTGAGCAACGCTCACTAGCATTAATACTAAACAGCTGCTCAATAATACTTGCATCAATCGCATGTCTTTATGACCTCTCATTCGTATGGGAAAAAAGCAGGAGGGAAAACGGCAAGCATTCTAACGGGTTACGAAACAACTCACCACCCCCTCAAAACAAAAAGGATTGAGCACAGTGCAAGCGCTAATTGCAGCTTGATTAAGCACTATACCGGCCGCTGCGCAACACTTCGCGTTCTCCCGCTATGAGCTTGCTGCACTATTTGCCTCTACTGCATGGACCTTCGCTGCAACTTTTGCTTTCTTCCTTTCACCTTGAATCGTATCTAATCCCATCTGCATCAACATGCTGTATTCAGCAGCCTGTTGCTGCGGCAGAGACTCAGCCCACATACGAGCAAATAATTTATCAATACGAGCATGGGTGAAATAAGCCGGAGCTTGTTCTGGCGTAACCGTCGCACCAGTAACATGCTTACGCCATAAACTGCGCCAGTTTCTTTCTGAATAGGTTACTTCAATAGCCCCTGGCAGGGTTTTACTGAGTTTAGCCAATTTACTTCTAGAAAAAGCATTCTCTAAACCACGAGCCTCCATAAAGTCTAAGCGCAATTTATACCACGCCTGCTGATTTTCTTTGGACAGATCTCTGGTTTCACGCAATGGCATAGTGTCATTTAATTGCGTCACTAATTTTTGCGCTTGTTTCAATCGAGCTTCTACAAGAACTAAATCAGCTTTCAATTTATTGGTGTAAGCATCGACATTGCCTTTCATTGCCGTAGCGGAGTCTACGCGCACCTTAAGCTGTTCTAATTTAACTGGTTCATCTCTACCTTCAGCAGCCTTATATTGCTGTTGCAATACTTCCAGATCTTGAGCAGCCGTGAGACTTAAACTTAAAGCCCCAGCTATATCAGCCTTACGATTAATAATTTCATGATTTTCTAAATGCGACCAAATATTATTTTCATACTGATGCATGCCAGCATGTAATTGTTCACGCACCGCAAGATTGTTTTCTTTAGCTGCTCGTTGCAGTACTTTTCGGTAGCCCGTAGTCACTGCAGTAGGCATAAACCACTGCCCCACCAGCCAACGAAAGCGCTGCACTAAATTTTCTGAGCGCGATACTCGCTGGAAAATTTTCTGCTGCGTATTGGAATGAACTTCGGCTAATTTAGTGCGCTCAATACTTTGACGATTTAGTCGACTATAGCGCTCACCAAGACTGGCATGCAAAAGAAAATCGCGATCGATATTTTGGGTGCCATGCTCGGCATTAATGCTAAATTTACTACCCCATTTGCCGTAGGCAAATACCCACAGTGCAGCGAGTGCAACGGGAATAGCGCTGAGCCCCAAAGTCACTGGAGCAAGCACTACACCAGCTATGGCCAAACCAGCGATAGTCGTCGCGCCTGCCGCGCTTAACCCAAGCCCCACCCAACTACTCAAATACCATTTATGAAAACTAGATTTATTTTTCAACCAGTCTTTTAATGCAATTCGATAATTTGAATCCACCCCTCGCATTCCTTCAAATTTTCTAAACTCAGGCGTTTTTGTAATACCGCTCACTCTGCTGAGTAATTTTGCTTGACGTATCACGTTAGCAAAAGACAACGCAGTAATCACCGCCGGTGCTGCAATGCCAGTGGCCGCAGCGGCTACCGTACCCATAATACTGGTGGCGGCATGAATACCTGATAGGGTTTCCAATACACCGGCAGAGCCGTAACCGATACCATTAATGGTTGCACTGGCTATCTGCTCGCTTTTCCCGCGACCAATTGCTTTTAATTGATTATCTAAACGGGCTTGCAGTTGAGTTAAGGTTTTTTGTTGCGCCTGAGTGAGACGATCCAACGCCAACAAGGCACCGATTTCATCCAACATAGGAGTAAAGGCTTTTTCTAATGCCTCCGATTGAGTAATAAACTTGCCTGCTTGCTGATGTAATCCCACTGCACACTCACGTAACGCGTCTACCTGCTTTTCTGAAATAGTTTTGTCTGCAAGTAAATCATTCACTTTACTCGTGATCGCAGTGAACATTTGATTTAAAGATTCTACGTCATGGGGCTGCAGTTGATAATGTTCGATCTGGCCTGCTTGTCGATGTCCCTCGCTTTGATCCTTCAAATAACCCATAAAGTCTTCTAATTTCTGCAGTTCTCTATGCAAGCTAGCCACAGCAGCAGTGTTTCCAGTCACTACTTTTTTCAGTGCTTTTACTTGGTTTTGCAGCGGCTTTAAATCATCCTCAAGACGATTTAATCGGCGTAGTTGATCTATGCCGGTAATCGCAGCTTCCGCACCAATACCCATGAGAACTAATCCAGCGGTACAAAGGGAAGTGGCCAACGCTGCATGTTGAGCACCCATTGCTATGTTAGCTGTGATCAACGTTTGACTGACTACTCCAGGCACACCCACACCGGTTTTCCAGGCAAGCCCCATCCGATTAGAATCATTATTTTCAGGACGGAATTTTAATTCTAGCAACGCTCTATTTTCCGTTTGTTCAATAAGGTTTTTCTGATCCACATGCTGCCCAACTTTCGTTAACAGTTCTTCTACTTGAGCCTTTAATTGCGATAAATCGGGTTTATTTTTTAATTGGTTCAAATTTTTAATTATTATGCTCAGGCGTTTATTCCTGTTTTCTGGCTTCGGCTCCAGTGCATCTTGCAACAAGGCAATCATAATATTGTCGTTAGAGCGCGGATCTAAGCTGCCACTATGCGTGCTAATTAATGTGTTCAATACTGCTTTAGTCGCGTCGTCGGTATTAATTATGCCTGCTAAAGAATGAGCCACGCTTGTTAAGATCGCCACACCAGGGTGAACTTGAGGAGCAGATGAACTGAGGCTGCTTCTTTCGCTAGGGCTCAACTGTTCGAAAGAAGAAGTACTTGCTAACGGATAATGAACAACTGTGTCCATACTTGTCTGGCTTGCAGACCGAGAACTAGTGTTTAGTGGTGAAGAACCCTCCGACTCGCTAGATCCTTGAGCGCTATCTTGCTCTTGTAGTTGCTGCTGCAATAGCTCTATTTGCTCTATGATCTGTCTTGTTTTTTTCTCTTCTACTGTTTCTGCCGATATTTTTTTTACATGCGCAGGCTCTCTTATTGGTTGTGCTGCTAGTTTGTCCTGCTCTTCTTGTAAACTCTTTAACTCTGCTTTTTTCCACGGCACAAGTGGTTCTATTTGACGGGCTAATATACGTGACTCACGCTCAGCGATGGCTTTAACAACTTCATCAAGCTCAGCCTCCGCAACAGTTAGGCCGAATTTTTTCGGCCCAAGGCCCACTTTTTTTTCTGCCATATATTTAGGTGACAACCGAGGATCGGCCTGTACAATTTTAGCGCCTGCTGCCTTCTCCTTGGCTTCCTCTGCTTTTATTTTCGCTTCTACCTTAGGCTTTAAGCTTTCTACTTTATTTTCTAATTCTTGCTCTAATGCACGTTGATCTCGACGAATTTGGCCGCTTTTAAATACCCAAGTATTATCCGGACGGTTCCCTTCATGACGTTTGTGAGTCGGTGTTTTATGGGTTTCTTGTGTATAAGGCGTCGCTTCACGATGCACAAATTCCAGCTCGCCTGTGTGTTTATTTTTCTCCCGAACAATTAAACCATCCTCATCATATTGCAAGCCCATTTCATGCCGATACATATCACCATGACCTTGCGCACTGGTCACTACTGCGCCCTGACCGCGAGATAATTCGGCATTTTCTAATACCGTACCTTCACGACTCAGCCCCTGTTGCTGAATATATTGGTGACGTGTGCCCTCAGCTTCACTATGCAATAACATAGCATCGCCTGGTGCAAAACTTTCTGACTTCATGCCTGGTTTATGAGAACGACCGGTAAATTGCATGCGTGGATCAGCAGCTTTTGAGCGACTATCCAATTGTTGCGAATGCACGCAATTAATCGGTACGACTTTTTTCTCTGCTAAATCCCACCATTCCGTCAGATCTTGCTTCACATAACCCACGACTAAGTCAGCCGTCAAATCCGTAAAATCCCGCTTGAATAATCCGCCAACGCGGTAATACTCCTGCAAGAAATTCTTCAACACCTGCTCTACTTTTTCTTTTTCCATCGGTTTGCCCGGTTCACTCAACTCCCCCATTAGAACAAATAGTATTGTTTGTGATGCTTGATATTCTTTTTCTAGCTGCGCACGTTTTTCTGGGAGTAAATCCGGTTGTTGCAGCTCCTGATCAAGCTGCTGCAGTTTCTCACTTATTTGCATCAACTCCTGCCGAATACATGCATCACTATTTTCTGCAAGTGCTCCTCTTAATAGATGTATGCAAGCATTTGCTTGATCCACCATTACACCATTGACTTCTTCCCATGCACCTAAATTATTCGGTACTGGAGGCTGAGCCACATCATCGCCTTTACGCATATCCAACAATTCATCGCTATCCGTTCCGATCTTGCTAGGATCGACTTGAGTTCTGATCTGGATAGGCACAGCTTGCCAACGGAAACTGCCTTCTACTTCTAATTTAAAGTGAGGTAAGCGTGTGAGTTTTTCCTTACCATCACCATATTTCACCACGCCATCTTCAAAGGAAGGAATTTTCTCTTTCTGTTTATAACCAATATCTTTTTCATCAGGCGAAAAAACAAATCGATGAGTCACAGTAACTGCATTCCCTGTTTCATCTGCTACTGTTTTTCCATCAATTACCTCATCGTCTTTTGCTGCCAATAAAGTCACATTACCATTAGCATCTCTGCGCTCAAGCACAGATACTTGATGCTCTAATTTTTCTACGCGACGCTCAAAAATAAATTGCTCGATATTAATAGTCGTTTTACCAGTGCGCTCATCTACTGTATACAAATCAGCAGCAGTGATGGTTTTGACCTCTCGTGTTTTTTCTTCGCCTTTTCTCTTCACTGCAGTTAATTTCATGCCCTCAGGAATCATTACTGGCTGTCCATCTGGGCCACGCACTAAATGACTGCGCTCATTGCCTTGCGCATCTAATACAGTAATCGCTAAAGGCACTAGCTCGCGTTTTTTCCACACATGCAATTGATCGTCAGACAATTTAGTCCTAGTCGCATGACCATTTTCATCCAAACGCAATTGTCGATGACCTGTAGGACTTAACTCAGTGTCCGCTTTATACAGAGGTCTTACTTCTACAATAGGTGTAGCTGAAAAATCGCTCTCATTTCTCTTAATATTTCGGCCTTCTTGTACAAGCCTCTCAGAGGCTTCCGCATATTTTCCTTTTGTCCCACGCACACCAATGGATTTTTCATAGACGCCTGCGCTAGCGGTATAATCCAATACTTCCGAATAAGTGCGTTTTTCTTCTACCGCGTAAGGATCATTACCATGTGGATTTGCGCGATAGGCTTTATGTTGAAAGTCCAAATAAGCGCACATAGAAGCGCCCATCGCCATACCGATATTTTGTTGAAAGCCACAATAACCATCGCCGGCAACTCGACCTTCAAGAAATTTTTCTACTAACACACCCATAACTGAACGACGCACGCCATGATGAAAAGCTTCGCCGACAAAAGCCGCATTTGGATCATATCCAGTGCCGCGAATAGTTTGGATATCTTCCTTGGTTAAGACTCTTTCTACTTCAGCGGCAATATCCTGATGCACATACTGCATGACTTTATGTTGAATATAAGCTTCCGCGCGCAAATTACCGAACAAACGATTAAAATCGTGGGTTCCTGATTGCTTTAATTTATCTACAATAGATTCAGAAAAATAACCATAGAGCTCTTCAGGAATAGGTGAACCGACTAAACGAGAAGTAATGGGAATAATTTTTTCTTCTAATTTACCTTCTTTATTAAAGGTTTTTAATGTTAG
>CAXNEI010000015.1:0-10038 GCA_964201195.1 Gammaproteobacteria bacterium | reverse complement strand
TTCATCATTTTCATCGCTTCGATAATGCACAGCACATCGCCTTTTTTCACCGTATGGCCTAGCTCCACAAAGGTGGGTGTAGTGGGTGAAGCGGATCGATAAAAAGTACCGACCATGGGCGAGCGGAAAAAACTGTTAGAAGTCGGCGTCGTAATCGGTGCTGTTGTAGTGACAGGTTTCGTTTCGATTGCCGGAGCGTAAGGCGCGCCAAACAAATGCTGTCGACTGACGCGAACGCTGGCATCGCCTTTTTTGACTTCAATTTCGCTTAAATTTTCATCATTAAGTAATTCGACCAGTTGTTTAATGACTTCTAAATCCATCATGGTTTGAGAGCTCCCAAGTTTGCGCAAGCGGCAGTGAGCGCTAATTCATAGCCGAGTGGGCCCAAACCGCAGATTACGCCCACTGCGATATCAGAAAAATAAGAATGCTGACGAAATTCTTCCCGCGCGTGGACATTCGACAAATGAATTTCAATAAAAGGAATTTTCACTGCAAGCAATGCATCGCGTAATGCCACGCTGGTATGGGTGAAAGCTGCCGGATTAAGCAGAATAAATTGCACAGCGTCTGTTGGTGCTTTTTGCACGGCATCGACTAACTCATGTTCTGCATTGCTTTGCAGAGTGAGTAACTCATGACCATTTTTTTGCGCTAAGGAGATTGATTTTTGTTCTATTTGCGCCAGGCTGGTGGAGCCGTAAGTCTGTGGCTCTCGGGTGCCGAGTAAATTCAGGTTAGGTCCGTTGAGAAGTAAGATCCGTGCCATGAGCTATTCCAAAGTTGAGTAGACGGGTTAGTCTACACAATAGAAGCTATTTCACCAACGGCAATACAAATGGATTTTTGATAATGAGCTTTTGTTCGATGACTTGTTCGTGTTGCAGATCTTCGGAATAGAGGGTAGTGCAATTGGCCTGCAATGCAGCGGCGATGATCAAGCTGTCATACCACGAGAAATGGTATTGTTCGCGAATATTCAAAGCAGCATAGATAGTAGGTGGTGAAATGATTTCTACACAGCATATAGATTCAAGAGAAGTAATAAGCTTACGTGTTTCGGATATTGGCAGCATGAGTCGTTTCAATACGACGTTGCTGGTTTCAGAGAGGACTTGCGTGGAAATAAAGGGTGTGCCAGCAAGTAGTGAGGCAGCGACGGGAGTTTTAACCGAGTGAGGGCCAAGCGCGTAGATAATAATATTGGTGTCAATAAAGATATTATCTGGCATTGGCATCGTCTCGATTGAATTTGTATTGACTGACATCTACTTGAAAGCTTCGGAAAAAAGCTTCAATTTCACCTGCTGTTTTGGGTGCAGCTATAGATTCACTGTGAGAGCGCCTGACTTTTAGAAAGGCGATAAAATCCAGCAGCTCCGCCTGTTTCTCTAAAGGCAGTGACTCAGCCTCACGTGCAATAATTTCCGCGTATCTCATATTTTTAGCCTCTCTGTAGACCTAACTCTAGCGGTAACAGTAACCCAAAATGCTTGAGTCTGCCAATGCTTCTACTCTTGCATCCTGTACAACTGATAGCTGACTTCTCCCGCTACTTTATCTTTCAGTAGTTGCCATGCTTCTGGTGCAGTGAAGTTTTGTTTTTTGCTTTTTTCTACATAAATTAAGCTGTTTTGCTTGAGCCAATGATTGTTCGCTAATCCCTCGCAGATTTCTGATAGGCGTGCATCGGCAAAGGGTGGATCAATAAAAATAATATCGTAGTGCGGACTGACCCGATTGGGATAGCGTATTTGCCAATGAGCCGGCGGCCGTTGTACCAGTTCATAGGCATTTTCTTGCAAGGTAGTCAGCGCCTTGGATTTTAGGATATCAGCTTGGGTTTGAATCTGTTGTATCACTGACGCCAGAGCGTCCACTGCCAAGACTTTGTTAGCACCCCGTGAGAGCGCTTCAAAGCTTAAAATACCGCTGCCAGCAAATAAATCTAAACAAGAGGCTTGGATAATATGCGGTTGTAGCCAATTAAATAAAGTTTCTCGAATGCGACTACCGGTGGGGCGCAATTGATCTGCATCGGGAAAGCTGATATTGCGGCCGCGCCATTGCCCCGCCATGATACGAATTTTATTTAGTGTCATAAAATTCCGCTCGCTCTTTCTTATTAATTAGGATCCAGCAGCAATGACAGGTTGAGTGATTGCTGTTTGCGGCCCTAAAGTAATTTCTACTAGCTGATCAGGATGAATTAAACTAGCGAAGGCTTGTTGAATTTGTTGCGCGGTGACTTGTTGGATCCGTTGTCGGTAGGTATCTAAATAATTCAGCGGTAAATGATAAAAACCAATAAGACCTAGATAATCTAAAATGCTGCTATTGCTCGCTGCTTTCAAGGGAAAGCTCGCTAATAAATATTCTTGCGCTTGCGTTAATTGTTCTGGTGTGGGGCCTTGGGCAATAAAATTTTTCAGTGCGGTTTTAGTTAATTGCAGTGCTTCATTGGCCGATTCATTTTTAGTTTGCAAAGCAATCATAAAAGGTCCGGCAGCTTGCATGGGAATAAAGCTGCTGTAGACGCTATAAGACAAGCCACGATCTTGGCGAATGGTTTTATTTAAAATCGAAGAAAAGGCACCGCCGCCAAAAATATAATTACCGACTGCTAAAGGAAAATAACGGGGATCGTTATAGGCAACACCCACGCCGGCCAATGCAATATGCGTTTGAGTGCTGGGGAAATTAATATGTTGTTGATGCGGCGCTGTTAATGCAGCGACTGCAGGTGTTGGTGCGGACGGTGTGCCTGCAGTTAGTTTTGCCATGAGTTGATTGGTAATTTGTTCTGCCTGTGCGCGATCAATGGCACCGACAATCGCGATGGTGCAATTGGGCGCTATGTATTGCGTGTGATAAAACTGCTGCACGTGATTAGGCGTTAATTGATTAATGCTTTCCGCTGTGCCGTCGGGAGAATATTGATAAGGATGGTTAGGATAGAGTGCGCTAAATAAAGCACGATCAATTAATGCATTAGGATCTTGTTGTATGCCTTGTAAATTCACTCGCATTAAATTCAGATTGCGCTGAAAAGCTTCCTGGGGAAAAGCGGGTTCGCTGACTACTTCTGTCATCAGCTCCAGCGCTGGCGTTAAATAGGCGGGATCTTTGAGCGTGCGTAACCCCACAATTGCCATATCACGATAGGCAGCTGTATCTATTTGCGCGCCTAATTGTTCGAATTGCGCAGCAATCTGATCGCCTGTGTGATGTGCTGTGCCTTCCAATAATAAAGTATTGGTCAATTGCGCAAGACCAGGCAATTGTTGATCACGCGCAGAGCCTGCAGAAAAAATAAGGCGAATATCGAGAATCGGTAATTCTGGTGAAGGCACAAAATAAACGTGCGCGCCTTGAGCTGTTTGCCAATGTTGAATATTTAATGCGCGACCTGCTTGAATTTTATTTTTCTGTAGGCTGCTGGCGAAATCAAAATCCTTTGGTGTAGCCGCTGTTTTTGGTGCAGGTTTAGGGAGGAGATAAATATAGGCAACATAAGCTGCACTGCCGAGCGCTATTATCGCAATAAATGCGCTAATCATTAGCCATAATGTGCGATTGGCTGGAGCGGGGGATTTGAGGTCTTTCATAGAATAGGCTCGTGGAATAAATGTAATCTTTGTTGCATAAACACCGTTCGTGGTGAGCTTGTCGAACCACTTGCATAAAGGCCCTTCGACAAGCTCAGGGCGAACGGATATCTTATTTGTTCACCGTCATCACCTGCGGCTCTAATTCGGTAGTGGTTAATCTATCTCGGGTTAAATATTTTTGCGCTACTTGTTGAATGTGTTCCGCTGTCACCGCTTGTAGTTGCGCAACGTAGGTATCTAATAATTTCCAGCTGAGGCCCATGGTTTCTAATTCGCCTATGTTACTCGCTTGACTGCCAATGGAATCTTGTTCGTAAATGAGGGAGGAAATTACCTGCGCTCTAACGCGGGCCATTTCTTCAGGCGTTACTGGCGTGGTTTTTAAATCTTCAATCATGGCTAGATAGGCAGTTTTAACTGCGTCCATCGTCACGCCTTTGTTAGGTAGGCCAGAGAAAACCAGCAAAGCATCACCGCGACTAAAGGGCCCATAATCTGCGCCAGCACTTGCAGCGATATGTTGTTGGCGTACCAGCTGAGTTTCAATGCGTGCACTGTGGCCGCTATCGAGAATGCCGGCTAACATGCGCAGTGCATAGGCGTCGCGGGGGTTTTCTGCGGTGGTGAGACTGGGTAAGTTATAGCCCATTAATAACAGGGGTAATTGTGCGGGCAGATGAATGCGTAATTCACGTTCACTGATAGCGGGTATATCACGAGCGCTTGGCGCTGGCGGCAATGTTTTAGCGGGAATCGCGCCGAAATAACGTTGAGCCAAGGCAAGCATCGCAGCAGGATTTACATCACCCACCACCACAATAACGGCGTTGTTAGGCGCGTACCACTGTTGATGCCATCGCTTGATGTCGTCTAACGTGAGGCGACGTAAATCTTCCATCCAACCAACCACGGGTTGTTGATAAGGGCTAGCAATATAGGCGGATTCTAAAAAACGCTCATAGGTTTTTGCTTGCGGATTATCATCGGTGCGCATCCGTCTTTCTTCCATTACGACTTTATGCTCTTTCGCAAATTCAGTTGCGGAGAAAGATAAATGTTGCATGCGATTGGCTTCTAATTCAAAGCTAATGGGAATTCGGCTGGCTTCCCATTGCTGATAATAGAGTGTGTAATCGCGCGTAGTGCTGGCATTTTCTACGCCACCATATTCAGCAATGCGGCGAGAAAATTCGCCGGGCTTGAGTCGGTTTGTGCCTTTAAACATCATGTGTTCGAGCAGGTGAGAAATGCCGGTGAGTCCTGCAGGTTCGTAGCTGGATCCTACTTTGTACCAAATCTGAAAAATTGCTACGGGCGCGCGATGATCTTCACGCACAATCAATTTGAGTCCATTGCTTAAAAGATATTCATGGGTGAGTGGTTTTTTGTTAGCGGGCGTTGTGACAGCAACAGAAGAAGTCGTTAGTGCAACAGGCGCCGTTGCTGTTGTACGTGTGAGTGGTATTTGTGCAGCAGGGGGTTCCGTCCAACCTAAGCTAACCAGCGCAAATAAACTGGTGAATCCTAATAACCAGAGAGGTAAAAATCGAGTACGAAAAAATTTCCGTAATATTTGCATGCAGCTAAGCCTTTCATTCGTTATCATGGTGGGCGTTATTGTGGTGATCAATCGGGAATAATGCAACACCAGTCGATTTTTATTGAGTCTGTCATGATAAATTTTACCCTCCTTGCTGATTCCACCAGAGAGCAAGTTTTTCTCAGTCGGTTATTGGCTGAGCATACTGATGGGATTCATGCTGCAATTATTGCGGATGAAGTAACCGTCTTTGCGCGTTATTTTTCTACGCCTTCTATTGTTTTGCCAAGTGGAATTTTGCCAAAGCTGGTGCAGCCAGCTGTTGTCGCACCAGTTGTTATCACGTCAGCAGTTGTTGAGCCACTGGCTCCTGAGCTGAGCCTCTATCAAAAATTAAAAAAAGGTTTGCAGCGTACTCGCCAGGGTTTCACCGGCGGTATGTTGCAAATACTACAGGGCAAAGTCAGTTTAGATGCACAGACGCGAGAAGCTTTAGAAACCCAATTATTGATGGCTGATGTGGGATTGGATGCCAGTCAAAAAATTCTTCAGCAATTATCCGAGCGATTAACCCACGAAGTATTGAAAGATGCGCAACAAGTGCGCGCCTGTTTCGAGCAAATTTTATTCGATATTTTGCAGTTAGCTACGCAAACTCAGTTAGAGACAGCAAATTTACCAGCGCAGCCTTATGTGGTGTTATTTGTCGGCGTGAATGGTGTCGGTAAAACCACCACTATCGGTAAGCTTGCTAAACGGTTACAGCAAAACAATCACTCAGTGATGTTGGCAGCAGGCGATACTTTTCGTGCCGCTGCGGTGGAACAATTAAAAATTTGGGGCGAGCGAAATCAAGTGCCGGTGATTGCGCAAGAAACCGGTGCCGATAGTGCGTCAGTTATTTTTGATGCGCTGAGTGCTGCGCAAGCGCGCGGCGTTGATGTATTGATTGCAGATACTGCGGGCCGTCTGCATAATAAATCCAATTTGATGGAAGAGTTGAAAAAAGTGAAGCGCGTGCTGCAAAAATTAAGTCCGCAGGCACCCCATGAAATTATTTTAGTGATTGACGCCAGCACTGGGCAGAATGCATTAAATCAAGTGCAGGAATTTCATCAAGCAGTGGGTTTGACTTCCATCGCACTAACTAAATTAGATGGTACGGCAAAAGGTGGCGTAGTATTCGCCATCTACGAGAAATTTGGTTTACCGGTGAGTTATATCGGTATGGGTGAGCAGTTAGATGATTTGCGCCCCTTTGAGGCGAGAGCTTTTGTTCAGGCTTTGTGCGCGCAGGAATAGGAATATTTTTATGCTTGAATTTAATAACGTCAGTAAAATTTATCGCAAAAATTACACGGCATTGACCGATGTGTCCTTTCGTTTGGAGCCAGGAGAATTTGCCTTTCTCACTGGGCCCTCCGGCGCAGGAAAAAGTACTTTGCTGAAATTAATTGCCTTGTTAGCTAAGCCTACCTTTGGGGAAATCTTAGTCAATGGGCGTGTGCTCAGTCAGTTTGAACCCACTGAAGTGGCTTATTATCGCCGTGATTTAGGCTTGGTTTTTCAGGAGCATCATTTATTATTGGATCGCTCTGTGGCTGAGAATGTAGCGTTGCCTTTAATTATTGCCGGTTATCACGATGCTGAAGTAAAGCGCCGAGTGCGTGCTGCATTGGATAAAGTGGGGCTCACTGGTAAAGAGCATTTAAATCCGCAATTTTTATCCGGCGGTGAACAACAGCGTGTGGGTATTGCGCGGGCAGTGGTGAATAAACCCAAATTTTTATTAGCCGATGAACCCACCGGAAATTTAGATCCAAAATTAGCCAGTGAAATTATGGAGCTGTTCAAACAATTCAGCCAAATTGGTGTTTGTGTATTGATCGCAACCCATGATCCTTCTTTATTAACGCGCTATGCACATCGCGTATTGTCTTTAGAGCATGGGCAATTAGTGGAAGACAGTCGACGTCGACGCGCAACGCCATCAGCTATGTCTGATGTACAACAGAATGTGCAACAGGATGGGGAGCAAGTGTATGTGGGGGCGTAAGACAGCGGCAACGCAAGCAGTGGAAGGTGCCGGATCACGCAGTGTATGGCAACAGCATAAGCGTGTTTTTCGTGAAAGTTATCATCGATTATGGCAAACGCCTTTCTTGTCCGTATTAACTATTGTGGTAATAGCCGTTGCTTGGGTGTTACCCGCGCAAATGGCTTTATTGCTGCAACAAGGTGAATCTTTTCTCCATAATTGGAATCAGCAACCGCAACTTACTGTCTACATGAAAGCCGGTCAGTCCATTGAGCAGGCAAATGCATTGCATCAGTGGCTTATCGCACAGCCGCGCATTGCTCAAGTGGATATTATTACTCCGGAAGAGGCCTTGGCTGAATTTAAAAAAGGTTCAGGATTTAATTTAGACGATTTGGAAAATAATCCTCTGCCGGCAGTGTTAAAGGTAACGCCTCATGTGGGTGAGTCGAATGTTTTGGCAGAGCTAAAGCCTCAGCTGATCAAGCGCGTGGATGTGGATGATGTGCAGTTAGATGAGCGTTGGTTGCAGCGTCTCAGCGCCTTATTAGCTTTAGGGCGAGCGGTATTGTTAGCAGTAGCGGTGAGTCTAGCGGTGACTTTATTATTGGTCATAGTCAGCGTAGTGCGGTTGATGATTGAAGGTCGTCGGGAAGAAATTCAAGTGGCCAAACTCATTGGCGCCACTAATGGTTTTGTGCGGCGCCCCTTTTTATATACTGGGTTTTGGTATGGTTTGCTGGGCGGAATCGTGGGTTTGGTCACCGTCTGGGCGATTAATCTGTGGTTAGCTGGGCCTTGGCAAAAAGTATTAATGCTGTTTGATGCTCGCGTGGAGCAGGTCTATCCAGGATTTTATTTTTCTATTTCTCTGTTAGCCCTTAGTGCTGTGCTGGGTATGACAGGTGCCGCACTTGCCGTTGCTCGGCATCTGAATTCGGTGGAGCCGCAGTAAAGAAAAGAGTTGCCTGACAGAGTGATCCGTTCACCCTGAGCTTGTCGAAGGGTTTTTGTGGAGTGGTTCGACAAGCTCACCACGAACGTATTTAAGCTCAGGGCAAAAGGGCTATTTCGCATTAGCATTGGAAAATCAGCGGTGCTAGACTTAGCGCCGATTATAGAGCCCCTAAGCGGATAGTTTAGGGTTGAGTAGGAGTGGAGCTATGAGCAAAACATTACAGCCTTTCGTGTTCGCTAATGTGCCAGGCGTTAATCTGGATGCCTATATTGCCTCGGTGAATACCTTTCCTTTATTAAGTGCCGAGAAAGAAAAAGCCTTGGCGGAGCGCTATTTTAATCAGCAAGATTTAGAAGCAGCGCGTGAGTTAGTATTGTCCCATTTGCGTTTTGTAGTGCATATCGCCAGAAGTTATTCCGGTTATGGCTTGCCGCAAGCCGATCTTATTCAAGAAGGTAACGTGGGTTTAATGAAAGCGGTTAAACGCTTTGATCCCAAAGTTGGTGTGCGTTTGGTCTCCTTTGCAGTGCATTGGATCAAAGCAGAAATCCATGAATATGTGATTCGTAATTGGCGGATTGTTAAAATCGCCACCACCAAAGCGCAGCGTAAACTTTTCTTTAATCTACGTAGTGCGAAAAAACGTTTAGGTCGATTAAATCCTGCAGAAGTCAAAGCTATCGCTGCTGATTTAGGTGTTAATCCGGTTGATGTAAAAGAGATGGAAGGGCGATTAGCTTCTTACGATGCTTCATTTGATGGCTATGCAGATGAAGATGACGACAAATCCAGTTTTGCGCCGGCGGATTATTTAGAAGATGTGCGTAGCGATCCGGCTTTGCAGTATGAAGAAAATCGCTGGGAAGAAAATAGCAGTCTGCAATTGCATCAAGCGTTAGAAACGTTAGATGAGAGAAGTCGCGATATTGTTCAGCAACGTTGGTTGGCGGATCGAAAAGCAACTCTGCATGATTTAGCTGCGCAATATAAAGTATCTGCTGAGCGTGTGCGTCAGTTGGAACAAAATGCGATGAAGAAATTGAAAGCGTTGATGATGCCAGGATCTCACGGCGCTTTAGCGTTGATATGATTAACTCCTTTGCTCCTCCCCCTTTGAAAAAGGGTTTGTTGCATAAATACGAAGTCAATTAAATTAAGTAGGCTGACATGCAAAGTAATCCGTTCGCCCTGAGCTTGTCGAAGGGCTAATTCATTGAGAATGGGCTTCGACAGGCTCAGCCCGAACGGACATTATTAATTATGATTTCCATCCAACTCAACGGCGAAACTTATTCCGTGTCACCTGCAACCACGCTAGCTCAGTTAGTCGATCAATTAGCCTTAAGTCAAAAACGTATTGCGGTTGAATTAAATGGCGCCATTATTTCGCGCAGTCAACATGCACAAACCTTATTAAGAGCCGCAGATAAAATTGAAATCGTCACTGCGATTGGTGGAGGATAATAATGACGCTCATAATGAAAAACTTAGAAGATCCTTTTGTTATCGCAGGAAAAACCTATTCTTCTCGCCTGTTAGTAGGCACTGGAAAATACGCCAGCTTAGAACAAACTGCCGTAGCCATTGCTGCTTCTGGTGCAGAGATTGTCACAGTAGCAGTGCGTCGAACCAATATTGGTCAGCACGCAGGCGAGCCTAATTTGTTAGAAGTCATTTCGCCTGAGCGTTATACCATTTTACCCAATACCGCTGGTTGTTATACTGCCGCGGATGCCGTGCGGACTTGTCAGTTAGCCCGCGAATTATTAGATGGTCATAGCTTAGTGAAATTGGAAGTGCTCGGTGACGAGAAAACTTTATTTCCTCATATCACTCAAACACTGATTGCTGCACAGCAATTGGTGGATGATGGCTTTCAAGTGATGGT
>CAXNEI010000014.1:0-10120 GCA_964201195.1 Gammaproteobacteria bacterium | reverse complement strand
GGTTGCTCTCAAGCACAAACTTGAACTCACGCTCAGCAGCATCATAATTTTGCGTTGCATAGTGGGCTCGGCCCAGCTCCAATCTAGCCCGTAACTTATTGGGGGAATAAGTTATGGCTCGCTCAAAAGCAAAAACCGCCTCATGGAACATACCGGTTTCCAGTGCGGCAAGGCCAAACAGAAAATCATACTCAGGATCGCCTTCATATCGATCTCTCAATTTCAGCCCTAATTGATAGGCCTCTTTATAGTTATTATTTTTAATAGCTTGCTGAAGATCCGATAGCGCATATTGAACAAGAGGTTGCTGAGCAGCTGTCTTAGCAGTTTTAATGGTGGTATTTTGATCGGCGAAAGCAGTAGTCGAACTCGCAAAGCATAAGCAGATAAGTAGCGAAATGGCGAGGTTATGTCGATTCATTTTCTGAAGGCTCATGATTATCCCTAATCTAGATTTTCCCTGGTCAAGATAATAAAAGCAGCCTAACTATAGAAAAGCCAGTTTTCTGACTAAAACCGTATTGTTTTTGATCTGATTGTTCCGATAAGGTTTGTAGGGCGAAACAGCCCAGCCGAGTATTGCATTATTGGATATGCTTTCGCATTTGAGCATGCAGGTGACTTTGAGGATTAAAAAAGCGGCTTAGTAATCATTTTTAATGAGTAGGGCGCAATAGTGTATTCACCTATTGCGCAGTTAAAAATTAAATCAATCCCAAGACAAGGCGCCACCCACTTGATATTCCGTCACCCGAGTTTCAAAGAAATTTTTCTCTTTGCGTAGGTCCATAATTTCCGACATCCAAGGGAAGGGGTTTTGTGCATTGGCGAATTGTTCCGGCAAACCGAGTTGCACCAACCGACGGTTGCAAATAAATTGTAGGTACTCAGCCATAATATTCGCATTCATCCCCAATACACCGCGTGGCATAGTATCTTGCGCATATTCAATTTCTAATTGCGTGCCTTCCAACAACATTTGAATCACTTCCTGCTGGAATTCTGCCGTCCACAAATGCGGATTTTCGATTTTGATTTGGTTAATCATATCGATACCGAAATTCACGTGCATCGATTCATCACGCAAAATATATTGGAACTGTTCTGCTGTGCCGGTCATTTTGTTGCGACGACCCATGGATAAAATTTGGGTAAAGCCACAATAGAAAAATAAACCTTCCATCACGCAATAAAAAGCAATTAAGTTGCGCAGCAAATGCTGGTCGTTTTCTGCTGTACCGGTTTCAAAAGTCGGATCACCTAAGCTATGAGTATATTTCAAACCCCAAGCTGCTTTACGCGCTACGGAAGGTACTTCGCGGTACATGTTAAAAATTTCACCTTCATCCATGCTTAAGGATTCAATGCAATATTGATAAGCATGAGTATGAATCGCTTCTTCAAAGGCTTGGCGTAATAAATATTGCCGACATTCTGGATTGGTAATGTGACGGTAAATACCTAATACTAAATTATTCGCTACCAAGGAATCGGCTGTCGCAAAAAAACCTAAGCTGCGCTTGACGATGGTGCGCTCATCATCAGATAAAACATCATTACTTTTCCATACGCTAATATCCGCAGACATGTTCACTTCTTGTGGCATCCAATGGTTTGCGCAACCATCGAGATATTTTTGCCAAGCCCAATCATATTTGAAAGGCACTAATTGATTGACGTCGGCGCGACAGTTAATCATGCGCTTGTCGTCTACTTGAACCCGCTTTGCGCCCATTTCTAATTCAGCTAAGCCAGTGCTAATGTCTAATGTTGCTAAAGCTGCTTGCGCCTGTTGCAATGCGCTGTTAGTTTCTATCTGGGCTGTTTCTACAGCTACTTCAGTAGTTGCTGTATTATTTACGATTAAGCTTAGCTCTAGCGCAGGTTGTTGCGCTTCAGCAATACGTTGTTGTACTTGCTGCTTAGCTTTAGCAATCGAATTTTTTTGCGCGACCGGTTCTTGCTCAATCACTTCGTCTTGATGAAAATCATCCCAGTTAAGCATTGGTGTTCTCCTATTTAAATAAATTCTAAATTATATATAAAAACTTTGTAGGGGCAGACCTATGTGTCTGCCCGAAGAAGGGCGAACACATAGGTTCGCCCCTACCAGAACGTTTGCAACAATGGCGAAGGATTATTGGCAGGCTTCGCAATCTGGATTGTCTATCGAGCAAGCCTTAGGAATTTCAGCAGCAACGCTAAATTCTGCTGTATCCATTTGATTGCTTACCGCATTTAATTGACCTTTGCTTACCGTAGACTTTTCTGCACTGGTAGCACCCATAGCGCGTAAATAATAAGTGGTTTTTAAACCGCTTAACCAAGCCATGCGATACATAATATCCAGCTTGCGACCGTTGGCTTCACGAATATATAAATTCAATGATTGCGCTTGATCGATCCATTTTTGTCGACGGCTACCGGCTTCAATTAACCAGCGAGGCTCCACTTCAAAAGCAGTAGCAAATAATTGCTTAATACTGTCAGGGATGCGATCGATTTTAGCTAAGCTGCCATCATAATATTTTAAGTCATTGACCATGACGTTATCCCATAGGCCATGGGCTTTAAGTGCATCAACTAAATAAGGATTTACTACGGTAAATTCACCGGACAAATTCGACTTCACAAATAAATTTTGATAGGTCGGTTCGATGGATTGGCTGACGCCGGTAATATTCGCAATGGTTGCCGTAGGTGCAATAGCCATAACGTTGGAATTACGCATACCAACTTTTTTCACTTTAGTTCGTAGCGTTTCCCAGTCTAAAGTAGTTTCGGTATTAGCTTCCAGATAGGCGCCACCTTGAGTTGATTTACCGCGTTCTTGAATTAAATTTTTCAAAGAATCAATCGGTAGAATACCTTGGCTCCAGAGTGAGCCAGCGTAGGTTTCATAAGCGCCACGTTCTTTCGCTAAATCAGCGGAAGCAGAAATCGCATAGTAGCTAATAATTTCCATAGAGCGATCAGCAAAAATCATGGCTTCTTCCGAGGAATAAGCAATACCTTGTTGATACAGTGCATCTTGGAAACCCATAATGCCTAAACCCACGGGCCGATGTTTTAGGTTGGAAGTTTTTGCTTGTGGCACCGAGTAATAATTAATATCGATGACATTATCCAACATGCGCACAGCGGTATTAATAGTGCGTTGTAATTTCGCTTCATCCAAAATCCATTGGCCTGCTTCTAATTTTAAATGATTGGCTAAATTCACTGAACCTAAATTACAGACCGCAATTTCATCCGCAGAAGTATTTAAGGTAATTTCCGTGCATAAATTAGAAGAGTGCACCACGCCCACATGTTGTTGCGGTGAACGAACGTTGCAAGCATCTTTGAAAGTGATCCAAGGATGACCGGTTTCAAATAACATAGACAACATTTTTCGCCACAGCCCCGAGGCTTTAATGGTTTTAAATAATTTAATATCGCCCGCAGCTGCCATTTGCTCATAGGCTTGGTAGCGAGTTTCAAAGGCTTGACCATATAAATCGTGCAGATCAGGTGTTTCGCTGGGTGAAAATAAGGTCCAGTCAGCATCTTCAAAAACCCGCTTCATGAATAAATCAGGAATCCAATGGGCGGTATTCATATCATGCGTACGACGTCTGTCATCGCCGGTATTTTTACGCAGCTCGACAAATTCTTCGATGTCCATGTGCCAAGTTTCTAAATAAGCGCACACGGCACCTTTGCGTTTGCCACCTTGATTCACGGCAACAGCTGTATCGTTGACGACTTTTAAGAAAGGTACGACGCCTTGAGATTTTCCGTTAGTGCCCTTGATATAGGCGCCAAGCGCGCGAACCGGTGTCCAGTCGTTGCCTAAGCCGCCAGCCCATTTAGACAACAAGGCGTTGTCGCGAATAGCGTTGTAAATACCACTAAGATCGTCGGGCACTGTGGTGAGATAACAAGAAGATAACTGCGGGCGCAAAGTACCTGAATTAAATAAAGTAGGCGTTGAGCTCATATAATCGAAACTAGACAGCAGATTATAAAATTCAATAGCCCGTTCTTCGCGTTTATCTTCTTGCATGGCCAAGCCCATGGCTACGCGCATGAAAAACACTTGCGGTAATTCAAAGCGAATATTGTCGTGATGCAAGAAATAACGATCGTATAAAGTTTGCAGGCCTAAATAAGTAAATTGTTCATCGCGCTCTGGCAATAAGGCTTGCGCTAATTTTTCTATATCGAGTTCATTAAGCGCAGGCGATAATAAATCGTGCTCAATACCCGCTTTTAACGCAGCTTTTAGTGCGGCAGGGTAGAGGTCTTTCATTTGTGCTTGATTAGCTTGCGTAGCAACGCCTAAAAAGCTCAAGGCTTCACTGCGCAATTGATCTAACAACAAACGTGCGGTGACGTAACTATAATGAGGTTCGGTTTCTACCAAGGTGCGTGCTGCAATAACTAAAGCAGTGCTGACATCTTGTTGTGAAACGCCGTCGTATAAATTTTTCACCGCTTCGCCCAAAATCAGCGCAGCATCTACATCGGCCAATCCAGCGCAGGCTTCTAGGGTAATGGTTTGCAATCTGGCGTAATCCAGCGGAACGCGCTGACCATTGCTTAACGTCATGTGAATATCGGGCAAAGATTTTTTATCCGGGCTTTGATCCTGTTCCCGCATCCGAGCGCGTTCTTCACGATAGAGCACATAGCTGCGTGCTACTTTATGTTCACCGGAGCGCATCAATGCAAGCTCTACTTGATCTTGAATTTCTTCGATATGCAAAGTGCCGCCGGAAGCTAAGCGACGCTTAAAGATTAAAGTAATTTGTTGCGCGAGCATCTCTACTGTTTCGCGAATGCGGCTGGAACCTGCTGCATGTTGACCTTCTACTGCAAGAAATGCCTTAGTAATGGCCACCGCAATTTTACTGGATTCGTAGGGCGCCAAGGTGCCATTGCGTTTAATGATGCGCAGTTGGCCTGGCGTGGTTGCAGTCCAGCTATTGGCGATAGGTGTATGAGAGGCAGCTTCACTGGTAGCGCTGTCTGATTCTTGGGTGGCATACATAGTTGATGTCCTTTTTAAAGTTTCTCATTCATGCGGCTGCAGTGTGAGAATTATGTGTAAGTAGAATAGAACCTGCCTGGTAAAATATACAGCCCAACATGTAGGTCTTCAACCAGATGATTACTAGAGCCAATCAATAGGCCATAAAATCGTTCAATCGGTGGATAAACTGCTCATGAAATAGAATTTATGGTTAATAAAAAATCCACATCTAGTGATTCATCCTGTCTAAAACACAAGATAGTGCGGTTTCGCGATAATCGCAAGTGGAAAAGCTAAGAATAAGCTGTGGAAAAGATGTGTCTATTCTGTGGGGCAAAAAGATTTTGTATCAGGCTTTTTCTAGGTGAGCTTTGCCACAAGATATAGTAAGCTGCGAATCGGGTTGTTGGGGTTGGTTTCACACACATTTGCGATAAATTGGTTAAATTTTGTCATAACACAATTGTCTTCTACGCTTAGAAGGACGCAGTGCTGACATGGGCTGTTGTTTATACCCAATTAACTGATTCACGAGATGTACAACTATGGAAATGGCTATGGGCTCAAATTCAAATCAAGGTGATCTGCCTCCTCATATTTTAATTGTTGAAGACGATGAGAGACTAGCGACGCTCAGTAAAGAGTACCTAGAAAGCAATGGCATGCGAGTCGGTATAGTGAGTGATGGTCAGCAAGCCATTACCCGAATTATCAAGGAGCAGCCTGACTTAGTAGTGCTCGATGTGATGTTGCCAGGTGCGGATGGTTTAGAAGTTTGTCGCGAAGTGCGCTCTGATTATCACAATCCTATATTGATGCTGACAGCACGCACTGACGATGTGGATCAAGTATTGGGATTGGAAATGGGTGCCGATGATTATGTGGCAAAACCCGTCCGTCCGCGGGTGTTGTTAGCTAGGATTCGCGCTTTATTGCGTCGACAAGATCAAGTACATAATCCACAGGCACCGAGCGAAGCAGAAAATGAACGACTGACTTTTGGTGATTTAATTATTGATAACGGTGCTCGTGAAGCCCGATTAAATAATATGCCGGTAGATCTCACCAGTGCTGAATATGATTTATTGTGGTTATTGGCGTCCAATGCCGGAAAAATTCTTACCCGAGAAGAGATTTTTGAGCGTCTTCGCGGTATTGAATATGACGGTCAGGATAGATCGATCGATGTGCGAGTTTCTCGCATTCGGCCAAAAGTCGGTGATGACCCAATGAATCCACGACGAATTAAAACCGTGCGTAGTAAGGGTTATCTGTTTGTTAGAGATATGATGGCCTCCTAGGTTTTTTTCTGAGCCCTGAAAGGGCGTGATATATCAGCCCAGGGCAACGCCCTGGGTTTAGGGAATTAACCCATAATTTTTTAAGCCCTGAAAGGGCGCGATATAAATAAAGTGCTTTATATATGTCTCGCCCTTACAGGGCTTTATTTTTTTCGTGCATTTGCACCCAGGGCTTTGCCCTGGGCTAATATGTACAACCCCGTTGGGGTTTTTGGCAATATTAATTTTAGGAACGCCTTTCAGTGAACACCATCTTTACCCGCGTCTACAGCAGTTTATTGTTATCTTTGCTGCTAGTCGGCTTATTTTTTTATTGGGCAGCAGATCCTGGCCAATTTTTCAAAACCTTTTCTCTTCCTTCTCTCGCTTTTTTAGCCTGCGGTTTTCTTATTATCATTACCAGTGTGGTGTATTTATTAATTCGCCCAGTGCAGGCTCGGTTGCATCGTATGGAAGAAGCGGTAACTAAAATGCGCAAGGGCGATCTCAGTGCTCGCGTGTTGGTGGATAGTCAAGATGCGCTTGGTCAGTTAGGCGCTACTTTTAATGATCTTGCAGAACATATTCAGCGTTTAATTGATTCACAGCGGGAAATGACTCGCGCAGTTTCTCATGAATTACGCACTCCAGTAGCGCGCATTCGTTTTGGTTTGCAAATGGTGGAAGACGAGCCCACTGCAGACCGACGTAGTGATTATATCAAAGGCATTGATTCTGATATCGAAGAATTAAATAAATTGATTGATGAAATTCTGACGTATGCGACCTTAGAAGAAGGCAAGCCGTCGCTGAATTTTAAATTCATCGATATCGACGATATTTTGCGTCAAGTGCAAAAAGAAACTCAAGGCTTGGGCACTGCTATTAGTGTGGAGCATGCAGAAAACAAAGCGGAAGGTGAATTACGTTTAGCCGAATGTGAAGAGCGTTATATTCATCGCGTAGTACAAAATTTAGTAACCAATGCGATTAAATATGCAACCACGCAAGTGCGCATTTCCTGCGCCTGTGAAGGCGGCATGTATCGCATCGACGTGGAAGATGACGGCCCAGGAATTCCGAAAGAAAAATGGGAAAAAGTTTTTCAACCTTTTGCGCGTCTTGATGACAGCCGCACTCGAGCATCCGGTGGTTATGGTTTAGGTTTATCGATTGTGAAGCGCATTGCCTATTGGCATGGCGGCGTGGCGAGCGTTTATCGTAGCCAATTAGGCGGCGCAAAATTCACCGTGATTTGGCCAAGAAAGCAAGCATTGCGTAGAACGCTTATGGAAGAGCAGGGCGAGAAATTAGAAATTAATTGATCCTCAGAATCGGCAGCGTTTTGCTGGCTGTATTTCTATTGAATAACACAGCAACTTTCGCTATTCTATATGGATACGGCATATTGCCGGTTTTAATATGATTGAATGCTGCGGGGAAACACCTATGCCATCCACTGCCCGATTAGAAGCGCGTATTAGCAGTCGATTACATGCCATGCTAAAAACTGCTGCAGTTAGCCAAGGTCGAACCATGACTGACTTTGTTACTTCAGCGCTGCAGCAAGCCGTTCAGCAAGCCATGATAGAAGATGAACTTCATCGTCTTTCTTTAGCTGACCAACAGTGTTTTGCTCGAGCGCTACTGACGCCTGCAGCTCCTACTGTTGCATTGAAACGTGCATTTGCTCGGCATAAAAAACAAATTGCGAAAAAATAATGGTTTTCCACATTGTTGCTCTACAAAATACCCATGACCGAAAGGGCTTTCGTAGTGGCGAAAAATTATTAGATCACTACTTTCATCAACAGGTCACGCAGGATAGTCGTAGAAAAGTTACCGCTTGTTTTGTTCTTCTGCAGGATCAAAAAATTGCAGGTTATTACACCTTAGCATCTGCCAGTGTGCCGCTTACTGATTTGCCTATGGAAATGCAAAAAAAATTGCCGCGGTATCCTTCTGTGCCTGCAGTGCGGATGGGGCGGTTAGCTGTTGATCAGGATTTTCAGGGGCAGGGATTGGGTGGTATTTTATTGGCTGATGCCTTAATGCGCGCCTCCCATTCAGATATTGCCAGTTATGCGTTAATTGTCGATGCGAAAAATAAAACGGCAGCGGCCTTTTATCAACATCATGGGTTTATTGCATTACCGCAGTTTCCCTTAATTTTATTTTTGCCATTAGCTACCGCGAAGAAAATAAAGTAGGTTTATTTTTTAGCAGCTTTAATCCCTTTCAAATGCGCAAAGCAGGTTTTATGCGCTACCTCAAGAAATTGCTGAATATAAGGCGTGTGTTGATGTTCGCTGCGAATCGCTGCATATAAAGTACACCAGATACCTTGCTCGGTAAGTGGTTTAGTAATCCAATCTTCGCGCAACCGATATTCTTCCAGCGCCCAATTTGGCAATGCACACACACCACGATTACTGATTACCCATTGGATCATCATAAAAGTTAATTCAGCAGTACGAATTTCTGCCGGTTCAATATTGGCAGGGTCTAATAATCGAGTGAAAACATCGAGTCGATGTCGATCAACCGGATAAGTAATTAAAGTTTGGTCTTGTAAATCTTGCGCCTCAATAAAGGCTTTGTTAGCCAGAGGATTTTTTTGGCTAACCGCCAATACCATTTCATAACTAAATAATGGGTGATAATGCAGACCAGGTAGAGGTTGCGGATCGGAAGTAATCACTAAATCTAAGTCACCGCGGGCTAAAGCCGGCAGTGGTGCAAAATAAAAACCGCTACTTAAATCTAAATCCACTTCTGCTGCTTGTTCACGAAAAGCATCGATCGCTGGCATCAACCATTGAAAACAGCTGTGGCATTCAATCGCGATATGCAAACGACCTGCTTGGCCATGAGAAAGTTTAAATAAATCTCGTTCTGCGCTTTTGATCAAAGGCAAAATTTCGTCGGCTAATTTTAATAAACGTTCGCCGGCTAAGGTGAATTTCAGTGGTTTGCTTTTACGTAAATACACCGGCAAATTTAGTCTGTCTTCGAGTTCTTTAATTTGATGAGATAGCGCTGATTGGGTGAGATGCACTTGTTCGGCGGCATCAATTAAGCTGCCGCAATCGCGGAGGGCGACTAAAGTGCGAAGGTAGCGGAGTTCGATCATTGCCGTGTTGCCAAATACTGATCTACTTCTTCTGCCACCGCAGCAGAAGTGGTTAAACCCAATTTAGTTCGGCGCCATAAAATATCTTTACTGGTTTTTGCCCATTCAGTGGCAACTAAAAAATCCACTTCTTTTTCAGTGAGGCCACCGCCTAAGTCTCGGCCTAAATCCGCTCTGCTGTTGCAGCCATTCAATATTTGTAAGCAGCGATCACCATAGGCCTTGACCCAGCGTTTGCGAATAATTTCTGGTAGCCAAGGAAATTGTTTTAATTGTTTTTCTACTTGTAGCAGCGATACTTCTGCACCGGGTAGTGGAACCGATTTAGTCCATGCAGTACCCATATAAGGAAAGTAAGGCCGTAATTTTAATAATGCCGCTTCAGCTAATTTGCGATAAGTGGTGAGCTTGCCGCCGTAAATATTTAATAAGGGCGCTTGATGGCCGTGATCTTCTACAGTCAGCGTATAGTCGCGGGTAATGGCTGAAGGATCCATAGATTCATCGTCGCACAAAGGCCGCACGCCAGAATAACTAGCAATCACATCTTGCGCGGCGAAAGTCCGCTTAAAGTATTTGTTATATACCGCGAGTAAATATTGAATTTCTTCATTGTCGATATGCACGCGGGCAGGATCGCCTTGATATTCTTTATCTGTGGTACCGATAATGCTGAATTCATCGAGGTAG